>JAKONB010000307.1 GCA_022702195.1 Beijerinckiaceae bacterium
GTGATGAAGCCGAACGCCACCCTGTGGGTCATCGGCTCATACCACAACATCTTCCGCGTCGGCAGCGCGCTCCAGGATCTCGGTTACTGGATCCTGAACGACATCGTCTGGCGGAAGGCCAACCCGATGCCGAATTTCCGCGGCAAGCGCTTCACCAATGCGCACGAGACCCTGATCTGGGCCTCCCGCTCGGCGGAATCGAAGGGATACACCTTCCATTACGAGGCGCTGAAGGGCGGCAACGACGACGTCCAGATGCGCTCGGACTGGTTCATTCCCCTCTGCACCGGCGACGAGCGCCTGAAGGGCGCCGACGGTCTCAAGGTCCACCCGACCCAGAAGCCCGAGGCGCTGCTCGCCCGCACCCTGCTGTCGGCCACCAATCCGGGCGACGTGGTGCTCGATCCGTTCTTCGGCACCGGCACCACCGGGGCGGTGGCCAAGCGCCTCGGACGCCGCTTCATCGGCATCGAGCGCGAGACGGTCTATGCAGACGCGGCCCGCGCCCGCATCGACGCGGTCGAGCCCCTGTCCCAGGCGGCGCTCCTGGTGGCGCCCACCAAGCGTGCCGAGCCGCGCGTGGCGTTCCTCAGCGTGCTGGAGGCCGGGCATATCCGGGCCGGCGAGACCCTCTCCGACGCCCGCGGCCGTCATAGCGCCATCGTGCGCCCGGACGGCACCCTGATGGCCGGTCCGGCCACCGGCTCGATCCACAAGATCGGCGCCCTGGTCCAGGGACTGCCCGCCTGCAACGGCTGGGATTTCTGGCACGCCCAGCGCGACGGCCGGCCGGTGATCATCGACACGTTCCGCGCCCGGATGCGCGCGAGCATGGGCTCGGCGGCCTGACCGGCCGCCGATGTCGCGGGAACGGGGCGGCCCAGCGCGCCGGGACAACAATTTCGGCTCGCTGCGCCTCCTCTTCGCCACCCTCGTCGTCGTCGCGCACGCGCCGGAACTCACCGACGGCAACCGCGCGCGCGAGCCGCTGACCTGGCTGTTCGGCACCCTGTCCTTCGGCGCGCTCGCCGTGGACGGCTTCTTCCTGGTGAGCGGCTATCTCATCGTCGCGAGCTTCGGGCGCGCGCGCTCGGTGGGCGATTACCTGTGGCGGCGCGTCCGGCGGATCTATCCGGGCTTCGCCCTCGCCTCCGTGGTCAGCCTCGGGGTGGTCGCGCCCCTGGCGGGCGGCGACCTTGTCGCGCTCGATCCCCTGCGTGCCCTGGGCCGGATCCTCCGCCTGCAGGTGCCCGAGGTGCCGGGCGCCTTCGCGGGCCAGCCGAACCCGGCCCTCAACGGCGCGATGTGGAGCATCGCCTACGAGTTTCGCTGCTACCTGCTCGTCGCCGGGCTCGGCCTGCTCGGGTGCCTGCGGCATCGCGGCGCCTATCTGGCGATCCTGCTCGTGTTCGGGACGCTCGTCTGCGCGCGTCCGGACCTGTCGGGGCTGAGGGGGCTCAGGAGCGTCGTCGGCGATCCGGGCGAGGCGATCCGCCTCGCCACCGCTTTCCTCTGCGGGGGCGCCTTCCGCCTCTTCGCGGACCGGATTCCGCTCGACCGGCGCGGTGCCGCTCTCGCCGCGATCCTGCTGGTCCTCGCCCTGCCGGTCCCGATCCTCGCCGAGCCGGCATTCCTGGTGCTGGGCGGCTACTTGACCTTCTGGTTCGCGCTGGCGGTGCCGGCCAACCGCATCAGCCTCGCCACCAACCGGACCGACCCGTCGTACGGGCTCTATCTCTACGCCTGGCCGGTCCAGAACCTGATGGTCGTCGGGTTTCCGGGCCTGTCGCCGATCTGGAGCGGCCTCGTCACCCTCCTGGCCGCCACTGTGCTGGGAATCGCCAGCTGGCACCTCGTCGAGCGTCCCGCCCTCGGGCGGGGCTGATCGGGGGCGATACCCTCAGCGGGGCCGGGTTCGCGGACGCCCGCGCTTGCGCGGCTCCGGCGGCGCCGGGGCGGGCTCGCCGGAAAAGTCGAAATCCTCGTCCGGAGGCGGTGGCGGCATGGCGGCCACGCGCGGCGCCGGTTTCGGCACCGGCCGGAAGCGCGGCGGCGGAGGCGGCGCCTCTTCCTCCGGCTCGGCGAAGAGCGGCGCATCGGCAATCGCCCGCATCGCCTTCGGCCGTCCGCGCGTCACCGGCTCCGGCTTCGGGTCGAAGGCATGGGCCAGCACCTTCTTCATCACGCCGGGCAACGGCTCGTCGTCAAGGTCCCGGCGCGGGGTGAAGCGCATCCCCGCCGGGGGCACCGTGCTGAGGGAAACGCGGGCGCTGAACACCGTCAGCTCGAGGGGAAAATGCGTGAAGGTGTGGCGCACGAGGCCGGGCAGGCGCTTCCAGCGGGCGTCGAGAGGCGCGTCGAGCAGCGCCTGGGCCGGATCGTAACCGGGCTCCCACGGGCTCATCGGCGGTTCGGCCATCGCGCCGAGCAACCCCTCCGGCGGGCGGGTGCGCAGGAGGATCGCCTCGTCGCCGGCCCGGATCGCCACGAAGGCGGCGCCGCGGCGGAGCGTCCCCTTCTGGGCCTTGAGCTTGCGCGGAAACGTCTCCTGCAGGCCGAGGTCGCGCGCCCGGCACGGGGCCATCCAGGGGCACAGGGCGCAGGCCGGGCGCTTGGGCGTGCAGATCGTCGCACCCAGATCCATGACGGCCTGCGCGAAGTCGCCGGGTCGATCCGGGGGCACCAGATCCTGCGTCACCCGGCGGATCTCGGGCCGGGCGCCCGGCAGCAGCGTCTCGATGGCGAAGAGCCGGGTCATCACCCGCTCGACATTGCCGTCGACGGCGGCTTCGGGCCGCCCGAAGGCGATGGCCGCGACGGCCCCGGCCGTATAGGCGCCGATGCCCGGCAGCCGGCGCAGCCCCTCCAGCGTGTCCGGGAAGCCGCCGGAAGCCGCCACCGCCCGGGCGCAGGCATGGAGGTTGCGGGCGCGGGAATAATAGCCGAGCCCGGCCCAGGCCGCCATCACGCCCTCCTCCGGGGCGGCTGCCAGGGCCTCGACCGTGGGAAAGCGGTCGAGGAACTTCAGGAAATACGGTTTGACCGCCGCGATGGTGGTCTGTTGCAGCATCACCTCGGACAGCCAGACCCGGTACGGATCGGGCGTCTCCCCCGCGAGCGCCCGCCACGGCAGGACCCGGCGATGCCGGTCGTACCAGGTCAGAAGATCGGCGGCCTTCGGGGCTTGGGACGACGCGGCGCTGGGCATGGGCGTCCGTCCTTAACCGTCCGGCCCGAACGGTCAAAGCGCCCGGAGCACCGGGGTGACGCTTTCCGCCGGATCGCCGCCGGATCGCCGCCGGCGCGGGACCGCTTCGGCGGCCGGGAACGCCGTGCTAACCTGATGGTGCCACGATCCCGCTCAACGCACCGCACCGGAAGCCCGTGAACAGCGCATGGCGCGTATCAAGCCGCTCGCCGAACTCCTCGACGCCTGCATCGGCCCGGCCTTCGCCGCGCAGGGCTTCGCCTCCACCGACATCCTCGCCGCCTGGCCGGAGATCGTCGGTGAGCGGCTCGCGCGCCATTGCCAGCCCTCGAAGCTGGAATGGCCCAAGCGCCGCCGCCGCGAGGAGGAGGGCCGGCCCGATCCCGGGACCCTGATCGTCCGGGTGGAGGGCGTGTTCGCCCTCGAACTGCAGCATCTCGCCCCCGTGGTGATCCAGCGGATCAACGCGCATTACGGTTGGGCCTGCATCGGCAAGATCGTGATGCGCCAGGGGCGGGTCGACCGCGCCGGGCGCCGTCCCCCCGCGTCGGTGGTCGATCCGGTGCGCCGCGGCGAAGTCGCGCGCGCGGTGGGGACGATCGCCGACGAGTCCCTGCGCGACGCTCTCGATCGCCTCGGAACCGCCGTGGTCGCCACCCGCCCGGGCCGGTGAGGTGTTGCACCAAGCCTTGTCAGGACGACCGGCTGATTCTACCGCATTTGCAGAACGCGTTCTTTCCGCGAGCGGAGCCTGTCCCGATCATGATCACCCGGCGCGACGCCTTGAAAGCCACCGGCCTCGCCATTGGCGCGGCCGCCCTCCTGCCCCGCCTCAGCCTGGAGGCCTTCGCGCAGAGCGCGAACCTCGCCAGCCTGATGGAGCCGGGTCCGCTCGGCGACGTCTGGCTCGGCCCGAAGGACGCCAAGTGCACGATCATCGAATATGCCTCGATGACCTGCTCGCACTGCGCGGCGTTCCACAAGACCACCTGGCCGGTGCTCCGGGAGCGCTACATCGATACCGGCAAGGTGCGCTTCACCTTACGCGAATTTCCCCTCGACCCGTTGGCCACCGCCGCCTTCATGCTGGCGCGTTGCGACGGGGAGGCGAAGTATTACCCGATCACCGACCTGCTCTTCGACCAGCAGGCCTCCTGGGCCTTCGCGCAGAAGTCGGTCTCCCCGGTGGACGCCCTGCAGCAGGTCCTGCGTCAGGCCGGGTTCTCGAAGGAGAAGTTCGAGGCCTGCCTCAAGGACCAGAAGCTCTACGACGCGGTCAATGCCGTGAAGCAGAAGGGCATCGATGTCTTCAAAGTCGATTCGACGCCGACCTTCTTAATCAACGGGGAGCGTTACACCGGCGAGATGACGATCGACGGGATGGAGAAGGTGATCAAGCCGATCATCGGCGCCTGATCGACGATCGTGACCCCGAGAGGGACAAGGTTTGGGCGAGAGGCCGTAAAAAGCCAATTTCCCTAGTCATCACAAGGCTTTGGGGCGGTTCGGCCTCGCCTTGACACCCAAGGTGGGCGAAACTATGTTGCGGCCCGCTTGAAGGAGGCGTCCCAGCCGGTTCCCTCCGCTCTCGCCAATGTGAGTTTTCGCCGTGAGCGGCAACGACGCAGGGGATGGGCGCGGGACCGGGCGGGAGAAAGCGCTGGACGAGGACCTCTCGGAGAGGCTCAAACGTCTTGAGACGCAGATCGAGCGGAAGCGGCCCAGCGCCGCTCCCGACCGTTCGGTGCGTCCCGGTTCTTCGACCGGGCCCTCTCCTCTCGGCCAAGCGATGCGGCTCTCGACGGAGTTCATCGCGGGCGTTCTGGCGGGGGGTATTCTCGGCTGGATCTTCGATCGTTACCTCGGGACCAAACCCTGGGGACTGATCGTGCTGCTGATGCTGGGCTTCGCGACCGGCGTCTACAACGTCATGCGCGTTTCGGGCTCGCTCCCGAAGCCGCCGACGAAGGAACGGGATCGGCCGTGAGGCACGGTCCCGAAGGGAGAACGCCGCTCGCGCGGCTTTGGTGGAGGCGGGCGTCCGGCCCGTCCAGGACAGAAGGACGGGAGCGGCAATGGCCGTAAAGATGGATCCGATCCACCAGTTCGAGCTGAAGCCGCTCGTCTCCTTCGGCCATATCGGCCATCAGGAGATCGCGTTCACGCAATCGGCCCTCTACATGTTCGCGGCCGTCGGGATCATCGCCCTGATCACCGTGGTGGCCACGGCGCGCCGCTCGGTGGTGCCGGGCCGCATGCAGTCCATGGCCGAGGTGTTCTACGAGTTTATCGGCTCCACCCTGCGCCAGTCGGCCGGCCACGGTTCCGAGCGGTTCATGCCGCTGATCTTCTCGCTGTTCATGTTCGTGCTCGTGCTGAACATGCTCGGCATGATCCCCTACGCCTTCGCGGTGACCAGCCACATCATCGTGACCTTCGCCCTCGCCTTCCTGGTGATCGGCACCGTGATCGTCTACGGCTTCATGGCCCACGGGACGAAGTTCCTGAAGGTGTTCGTGCCCTCCGGCGTGCCCGGCTGGCTGATGCCGATGATCGTCGCCATCGAGATCGTGTCGTTCATCTCGCGCCCGATCAGCCTCGCGGTTCGTCTGTTCGCCAACGTGCTGGCCGGCCACATCGCGCTCAAGATCTTCGCGGGCTTCGTGCCGGCTCTGCTCGCCGCCGGGGCCTGGGGCGCGATCTCGCCGCTGCCGCTGGCGCTCAGCGTCGCCGTCACCGCCCTCGAATTCCTCGTCGCCGGCCTGCAGGCCTACGTCTTCGCGACCCTCGCGTCGATCTACCTCAGCGACGCGCTGCACCCCGGCCACTAAGGCCGCGGCGACCCCCCTTCCGTCCCCGGTTCGCGCTCGCGGCCCGGATTTCTCTCCACGCAACGACCGAACCGACATCAGGAGCATTTTGATGGATCCCTTAGCTGCCAAGTACATCGGTGCCGGCCTCGCCTGTCTCGGCATGGCGGGCGCTGCCATCGGCCTCGGCAACCTCTTCGGCCAGTTCTACGCCGGCGCTCTCCGCAACCCGTCGGCCGCCGACGGCCAGCGCGGCAACCTGCTCCTCGGCTTCGCCCTCACGGAAGCGCTCGGCATCTTCTCGCTGCTCGTCGCGCTGCTGCTTCTGTTCGCCGTCTAATCCACGGATCGAACCGCTCTCGGGCCGGATGCGGCGCCGCCTTCGGGTGCTGCCTCGTCCGGTCCTCCACTCCGTTTAAGCGAAGGACGTCATGGCTCAGCCGGCCCATTCGACCGCCACTCATGAAGGCTTCGCCGCGACGCCGGCCGCCGAGCATGGCGGTGGCTTTCCGCCCTTCGAGAGCCACACCTTCGCGTCCCAGCTGATCTGGCTCGCGCTGGCGTTCGGCCTGCTCTACTACCTGATGGACAAGATCGCGCTGCCGCGCATCCAGGGGATCCTGCACGACCGTGCGACCCGCCTGTCCACCGACCTCGACGAGGCGCAGCGCCTCAAGGCCGAGGCCGATGTCGCCGGCGCAGCCTACGAGAAATCCCTGAGCGACGCCCAGGCCAAGGCCCAGGCGATCGCCCTCGAGACCCGCACCGCCCTGTCGCGCGAGGCCGAGACCCAGCGCAAGGCGCTGGAGGCCGAGCTCAACGACAAGATCGCCGCCTCCGAGGCGACGATCCGCGCCCGTACGGCGGAGGCCATGGGCAATGTCCGCGGCATCGCCGGCGAGACCGCTTCGGCCATCGTCGAGCGCCTGACCGGCCGCAGCCCGGACGAGGCCGCCCTCGCCAAGGCCCTCGACAGCGTCGCGTTCCCGCACTGAGGCGGAACGCCCTCACACGAAATCCTATCGGCCGGAGCGCCCTGCGGGCCGCGACGGCTCCGCCTCCGGCCATCGCTTCGGCAGGCGCCATCGAAACGGGACGACGAGCATGTTGTTGGAAGCCGAATTCTGGGTCGCTGTCGCCTTCGTCCTGTTCATGGCCGTGGTCTGGAAGGTCGGCGGCTTCGATCAGATCACCAAGGGCCTGGACGGCCGCGCCAAGCGCGTCCGCAACGAGCTCGACGAGGCGCGCCGCCTGCGCGAAGAAGCCGCCGGCGTGCTCGCCGATTACAAGAAGCGCCGCGATGCGGCCGAGCGCGAGGCCGAGGCCATCGTGGCCGGCGCCCGCGAGGAGGCCCAGCGCATCGCCGACGAGGGCCATGCCCGCCTGAACGAGTTCATCGCCCGCCGCACCAAGTCGGCCGAGACCAAGATCGCCCAGGCCGAGGTCCAGGCCACCGCCCAGGTCCGGGCCGCCGCGGCGGATGCCGCCGTGAAGGTCTCCGAGGTGATCCTGCGCGAGCGCATGCAGGGCGAGGCCGCCCAGGATCTGGTGCGCCAGAGCCTCGGGGAAGTCCGCACCCGACTGAGAGCCTGAAGACCCTCATCGCTCGATCGTCAGGAAGCCGCCGCGAGGCGGCTTTCTTCGTTTCTCGGACCGAGGCCGGGGCCTCGCCGCAACGGAGAGCCGATGCCGCCGATCATCTCGATCACCAACCTGTCCAAGGTCTACGCGTCGGGGCTGAGAGCCCTGTCGGGGATCCATCTCGACATCGCCCGGGGCGAGATCTTCGCCCTGCTCGGCCCCAACGGCGCGGGCAAGACCACGCTGATCAGCATCCTGTGCGGCCTCGTCACGGCGAGCGAGGGCCGCGTCCTCGCCGACGGCCACGACATCGCCACCGATTACCTGGCGGCCCGCCGTCTGATCGGGCTGGTGCCGCAGGAGCTCACCACCGACGCCTTCGAGACGGTGTGGGCCACGACGACGTTCAGCCGGGGGCTGTTCGGCTTGAAGCCGAACCCCGCCCATATCGAGCGGGTCCTGCGCGACCTCTCCCTGTGGGACAAGAAGGATAGCCGCATCATGACCCTGTCGGGGGGCATGAAAAGGCGCGTCCTCATCGCCAAGGCGCTGTCCCACGAACCCCGCATCCTGTTCCTCGACGAGCCGACGGCGGGCGTCGACGTGGCCCTGCGGCAGGACATGTGGCGCCTCGTCCGCGCCCTGCGTGACACCGGGGTCACCATCATCCTCACCACGCATTACATCGACGAGGCCGAGGAGATGGCGGACCGGGTCGGCGTGATCCGCAAGGGCGAGCTGATCCTGGTGGAGGAGAAGGCCGAGCTGATGCGCAAGCTCGGCAAGAAGCAGCTCACCCTGCAGCTCGACGCGGCGCTGGCCGCCCTCCCGGCGGGTCTGGCGCAGCACCACCTCGAACTCACGGGTGGGGGCCGCGAACTCGTCTACACCTACGACACCAAGGGCGATGCCGGCCTGACCGGCCTGCTGGCCGACCTCGCCGCCGCCGGCATCCGCTTCCACGACCTCCGCACCAGCCAATCGTCCCTCGAGGACATCTTCGTCGACCTCGTGAAGGAGCGCGCATGAACGTGTTCGCGGTCCGCGCCATCTACGGTTTCGAGATGGCGCGCTTCTGGCGCACGGCGTTGCAGAGCATCGTCGCGCCGGTCATCGCCACGTCGCTCTATTTCGTGGTGTTCGGGGCGGCGATCGGCTCGCGGGTGGCCTCGGTGGAGGGCGTCCCCTACGGCGCCTTCATCGTGCCGGGCCTGATCATGCTGTCGTTGCTGACGCAGAGCATCGCCAACGCCTCGTTCGGCATCTACTTCCCGCGCTTCGCCGGGACGATCTACGAGATCCTCTCGGCGCCGGTCCGGCCTCTGGAGATCGTGCTCGGCTATGTCGGGGCAGCCGCCTCGAAATCGATCCTGATCGGGCTGATCATCCTGGCCACCTCGGCCCTGTTCGTTCCGCTGCGGATCGAGCACCCGGTCTTCATGGCGCTGTTCCTGGTGCTCACCGCCGTGACCTTCAGCCTGTTCGGCTTCCTCATCGGCCTCTGGGCGGATGGCTTCGAGAAGCTGCAACTCGTGCCGCTCCTGGTGGTGACGCCGCTGACCTTCCTGGGCGGCAGCTTCTACTCCATCGAGATGCTGCCGCCGTTCTGGCGGGGGGTCAGCCTCGCCAATCCGGTGGTCTACCTGATCAGCGGGTTCCGCTGGGCGTTCTTCGGC
Organism: Beijerinckiaceae bacterium; assembly: GCA_022702195.1. Taxonomy (GTDB): domain Bacteria; phylum Pseudomonadota; class Alphaproteobacteria; order Rhizobiales; family Beijerinckiaceae; genus Methylobacterium. The sequence continues at coordinate 9,276 of JAKONB010000307.1, forward strand.
CGCTCCGACGTGAGCATCGGCATCAGCGTCGGGATGGCGCTGCTGTTCCTCGTCCTCTGCCTGGCGGGGATCGTCTGGATCTTCCGCACCGGCTACCGGCTGAAGAGTTGATGTCGGGGCGTCAGGGGCGGGTGCCGAGGAACTCGAGCACGGCGGCGCGGTGCTGGCGGTCGCCCACCGCCGTGCTGTGATCGCGGTTGGGCAGCTCCACGGACCGGGCATTGGGCAGGAGAGCCGCCAGCGCCGGACCTGAGCCCGACACCGTGTCGAGGGTGCCGACGGTGACGAGGGCGGGCGCCTCGATCTGCGCCACCTCGGCCCGCGACAGGCTCTGGCGCGAGCCGCGCATGCAGGCGGCCAGGGCGCGCAGGTCGCTCTTCGTCTGCTCCGCGAAGGTCCGGAACGCGGCCGCCGTCGGGTTCGGGGCCGGCGCACCGGCGGGGGCTTCAAGCGCCTCGGCGATCCCGTCCGGCAGGCCCCTCCCCTCGACGAGGTGGAGTCCGAGGCCGCCGAGCAGCACCGATCGCACCCGCTCGGGGTAGTCGAGGGCCAGATAGGCGCTGATGCGCGCGCCCATCGAGTAGCCCATCACGTCGGCCCGTTCGATGGCGAGATGGTCGAGGAGGCGGCGCGCATCCGCCGCCATGATGTCCGAGCCGTAGAGGTCCGGATCGTAGAGCTTCTGGCTCTCGCCGTGGCCGCGATTGTCCAGGGCGATCACCCGGCGCCCCGCCTGGGTCAGGGTCCGCACCCAGAGGGTGTTGACCCAGTTCACGGCGTGGTTGGAGGCGAAACCGTGGATCAGGAGGATCGGGTCGCCGCCACCGCCCTCGGCCGGAACGTCGAGATAGGCGATCGTGACGCCGTCGGATGGGAAGGTCTGCATCTCTCGGCATCCCCGTGTTCTGGGTGAGCGGTCGGCTCTCGCCCGTGCATACGGCGCTCCGGCGCTTCGAGACAGGGGGCGGCGGCGTTTCGGCGGTCATCCGGCGGCGATTGTCCGGTCCGAGGCACCGGGACGCCGGCATCCGGACGGGACGCTTGCCCCGGACGGGCCGGGCTGGCATCACCCGGCGCGATGAAGGACTCGCAGCCTTACGGCACCTACGCTCCCACCGGCCTCGTCGCGCGCATCGCCGCGCGCACGGTCCGGCTCTCGAACCGAACCTGGGGCGGTCGCCGCCTCGCCCTGTTCTTGCGCCGGATCGCCATCGGCCTGCTCCACGGCCAGCCCCTCGACGTGGAGCGCTTCGGCGCCCGGATGCGGCTGCATCCCTACAACAACAATTGCGAGAAGAAGGTGCTCTTCACGCCGCAATTCTTCGATCCCGAGGAATTGGCCTTCCTGAAGAGCCGGCTCGAACCGGGCTGCACCTTCCTCGATATCGGGGCCAATATCGGCGCCTACGCGCTGTTCGTTGCGGCTTTGGCCGGGCCGCGCGCCCGCATCCTCGCCGTCGAGCCGCAGCCCGACGTGTTCGACCGGCTGACCTACAACATCGCCCAGAACCCGTTCGGCACCGTGAAGGCGGTGGCCTGCGCCGTGGCCGACAAGGCCGGCGAGCTCACCCTGTTCGTCGATCCGCGCAACCGGGGCGAATCGAGCCTGAAGATCGTCGGCACCAACGAGGGCGCCCGCATCCGGGTGCCGGCCGTCACCCTGCTCGATCTCGCCCGCAGCGAGGGGATCACCCGGATCGACGCGATCAAGCTCGACGTCGAAGGGGCCGAGGACCTGATCCTCGAGCCGTTCCTGCGCGAGGCGCCCGCCGCTCTGCATCCGACGCTGCTCCTGGTGGAGGACGGCACCGACCAATGGCAGATCGACCTGCCGGCCCTGCTCGAGCGGCACGGTTACCGCCGCATCCTCCGGACGCGCCTGAACCTGATCTTCGAACGCGGCGCGTGATCCGGGACGCGACCGGAGCCGATGCCGGGCCTTGGTCTCGGACCGATCCAGACGGTCTGCCGTGAGCACGGGTCTCCTCTCCGGAAAGGAGAGGGTCAGGTGTGTGACCTTCTCGGATGCGTCACGTCCCCCACCCCACCCCGCTCCCACACGGGAGGGGGCCTGGTCCGACCCCGAGAACCGGGGCGATCAGCCGGAAACCGGATCAGCCGAGGACCGGGATCGCGTCCGCGATGGTGACCTCCTCCGGCCCGATCCGGCAGCGATAGGCGTGGATCTCGACGCCGGCCTCCCGCGCCCGGGCGAAGGCGTGCGCGAAGGCGGGGTCGATGTCGCGGGCGATGTCGAAGCGATCCGCCCGCATCTGCACCACGACGATCAGCATCGCGCGTCCGCCTTCCGCCACGACCTCGCTCAAATCCGCCATGTGCCGGGCGCTGCGCGCCGCGACGCAATCGGGAAATTCCGCGAGGTTCGCCTGCCGCATCAGGTGGCAGTTCTTCACCTCCACGTGGCAGGGCGGCCTCCCCTCGCCGGTGGCCAGGAAATCGACGCGGCTCGCGCGGCCGTAGCGAACCTCCGGCCGGAGATGGCCGTAGCCGGCCAGAGGTGCCAGCAATCCCGCGGCGAAGGCCTCGGCCACCAGGGCGTTGGGCCGGAGGGTGTCGATCCCCACCCATTGCGGGCCGCCCGGCAGGTCCGCCTCCACCAAGTCCCAGGAATAGCCGAGCTTGCGCGCCGGATTGGTGGCGCGCGACAGCAGGGTGCGTGCCCCCGGCGCGAGCAGGCCGAGCATCGCCCCCGGATTGGCGCAATGGGCCGTGACCTCGGTGCCGTCGTCGAGCCGCATGTCGGCCAGGAAACGCTTGTACCGGCGCAGCAGCCGCGCCTCGATCAGGGGCGCGGGGAAGCGCATCGTGCCTCTCGGGGGTCGTCGTGGGAGATCGTGCCAGCCCGGTTGCCGTGGCCGGACAGGGTTGTCCAGTCTTCCTGTCCGCCGATCCGGCCGGGCGGGCTGGTAAGTCCGTCTCCGATGAGACAAACTTGAGGCTCGGGCGATCGGGGGTCGAACCTCGGCCAGGCACCCGTCTCATGAGGCCGCCGCCATGTTCAACCTGTTCGATATCCTCCAAGCGCAGGCCGGTCCCGGCGCGCAGGGCTTCGGACAGCAATTCGGCCTGTCGCAGGAACAGAGCCGCCGGGCCATGGAGGCTCTGCTGCCGGCCTTCACCATGGGCTTGCAGCGCAACGCCGCCAATGACCCCACCGGCTTCGCCCATCTGTTCAACTTCGTCAGCCCCGGCACCCCCGGCTTCGGCGCACCCTCGGCGACGCCCCAGATGGAGATGCTGGTCCGGCAGCTCTTCGGTTCGTCGCATCTCAGCCAGGCGGTGCTGCAGCAGGCGGCGACGGCGAGCGGCGTCGCCTCGCCCATCCTCAAGCAGATGCTGCCGGTGATGGCCGGCATGATCGTGGCCGGCATCGTCCATGTCATGATCAATCAGAAGCCGGCCCCGGCCCCCGCCCCCACGCCCCAACCCTCCCCCTTCGGTTTTCCCGCTCAGGCTTGGACCGAGATGATGCAGGGCTTCCTCGCCTCGGCGCCCGCGGCACCGAAGGCACCCGCCGCGACGGGACGCTCGGCCTCGGCGTCCCCCTCGCTGACCCGGCGGCCCGGCGCGCGGCTGATCGACAACAAGGCCCCGGAGAAGAAGGCCGCCGACGCCCCCTTCGAGCTGTTTCAGCAGATGTTTCAGACGGGCCTCGAGGCTCAGCAGGAGAACGTCCGGGCGATGCAGCAGCTGTTCGATACGTTCTGGCAGGACCGGGTCCCCCCCCCGGCGCCCGCCGGTCCGAAGTCATCCCGGACGCGTTCGGGCGGGTGAGATTCCGGGCGCGTGCCCGGCCCCGACCGTCAGGGCGTCTGACCGACCTTCGTGTCGATGAAGATGTACATCGCCTGTGTGCGTTCGGCGAAGGTATGGATGGCGGTGGCGATGACGAGGAAGATCAATCCGCCGATCAGGCTGTACTCGATGGCGGTGGAGCCCCGCGTATTCCGGACGAAGCGGGTCGCGATGTCGGTCACGGCGTCCCGGCGATGATCGGGCGAGGCACCAGGGCGCGATCGCGTCGCTCGGGGCGGATCCACCGGTGGCGGCATGGCGGATACGGTGCTCCCGGCGGTATCGTCCCGTCCAGGGCTACACCGGGTTCCTTGCGGATCGCTTAAAGCCAAACGGGACACGCGCCGGTCTCGGCGCATGTCCCGGAAGGAATTCCGCTCAGGGTCGCGTCACCGACACGGTCCCGGTCAATCGCGGCCGGCTTCCTTGCGCAGGGCGTCGATCCGCTGCGAGGCCTCGGCCTTGTCGAGGTCCGGCTCGAAGGCGTCGGGATGCTTGGCCTCCTCCGACAGGGTCTTCAGGTACGAGGCCTGGGCGCCGGTCATCGGCTCGCCGCCGGTGGTCCACTGGCTCGGATCCTTGATCCGGTTGGATTCGTCCTTCGGATCGACCTTCGGGTTCTCCTGCTCGGCCGGCTGCTTCTTGGTCATCGGGAGGCCCTCGCGTTCATGGATTGTTCTTGATCCAACGCGGAGTCCGATGCCGGGTTCCACGATCCCGGCCGTGTTGGGCCGGGTTCCACGATCCCGGCCGTGTCAGGCCGGGATCGTCGGGTTTGTCAGGCCGCCGCGGCCTTGGGCTGAACTTCCGCCGTGTAATCGTCCATCAGCGTCTTGGTCAGGGCGGCGGGCACGAAGCGGTAGGGGCCGATCTCGGAGACCGGGGTCACCTCGGCCGCCGAGCCGGTGATGAAGCATTCCGAGAAGCCGTCCATCTCGGCCGGCAGGATGCGCCGCTCGATCACGTCGATCCCGCGCCGCTTGGCGAGCTCGATCACGGTCTGGCGGGTGATGCCGTTGAGGAAGCGGTCGGCCAGCGGGGTATGGATCGCCCCGTCAGCCACGAAGAACACGTTGGCGCCGGTGCATTCGGCGACGTTGTCCTCCCAGTCGAGCATCAGCGCGTCGGCATAGCCCTTGTTCTCGGCCCGGTGCTTGGAGATCGTGCAGATCATGTAGAGGCCCGCCGCCTTCGAGGTGGAGGGGGCGGTGCGCGGGTCGGGGCGGCGGTAATCCGCGATGTCGAGGCGGATGCCCTTCATCTTGGTGGCCGGATCGAAGTAGCTCGGCCATTCCCAGGCGGCGATGGCGAGATGGATGGTGTTGGCTTGCGCGGCGACGCCCATCATCTCGGAGCCGCGCCACGCGATCGGGCGAAGGTAGGCGTCGCGCAGGCCGCTGGTCTTCAGCACGAGCGCCTTGGCCGCCTCGATCTCGTCGACCGAGTAGGGAACCTCGAAGTCGAGCAG
>JAKONB010000331.1 GCA_022702195.1 Beijerinckiaceae bacterium
CCGGACGATGACGACGACCTCACCGTCACGACGCAGGGACGCCCGATCAGCCCGGGCGACGAGATCCGGATCGTCGACGCGGACGGCAACCCTGTGCCGGAGGGCGCCAGCGGGATGCTGGCCACGCGCGGTCCCTACACGGTCCGGGGCTATTACCGAAGCCCGGAGCACAACGCCAAGGTCTTCGACGCGGACGGCTTCTACCATTCGGGCGACGTCGTGCAGCGGGTCCGGGGCAGCCATCTCCGGGTGGTCGGCCGGGTCAAGGACCAGATCAACCGCGGTGGCGAGAAGATCGCCGCCGAGGAGATCGAGAACCTGCTGCTGCGCCACCCGCAGGTGACGCACGCCGCCCTCGTGGCCATGCAGGACGCGCGGCTCGGCGAGAAGAGCTGCGCCTTCGTGGTCTCCCGGGACGAGGGGCTGCGGGCGCCGGCCCTGCGCCGCCACCTGCTGGAACTGGGCGTCGCCGAATACAAGCTGCCGGATCGCGTGCGCTTCGTCGACGCCATCCCGCTCACCGCCATCGGCAAGATCGACAAGCAGCGCCTGCGCGCGCAACTCGCCTGACGGCCTTCTCCCTCCCGCTTTCGCGACGGATGCCATGACGATTCCCACGATCACCGATTATCCGATGCCGGACCCGGCCTCCTTCCCGGCCAACCGCACCGCGTGGCAGCCCGACCCGAAGCGGGCGGTGCTGCTGATCCACGACATGCAGCGCTATTTCCTGCGCTTCTACGAGGCGGATGGTGCGCTCCTCCGGCACCTGATCGGCAATCTCGTGCGTCTGCGCGAGTGGGCGCGGGCCAACGGCGTGCCGGTGGTCTACACGGCCCAGCCCCACGCGCAGCCGGCCGGGGATCGCGCCCTCCTCAACGACATGTGGGGGCCGGGTCTCACGGTGGCGGATGCCAGCCTTCAGCGGGTGGTGGACGAGCTCGCCCCCGGCCCCGACGACGTGGTCCTGACCAAATGGCGCTACAGCGCCTTCAAGCGGTCGGACCTCGCCGAGCGGATGCGGGGGTGGGGCCGCGATCACTTGGTGATCGGAGGCGTCTACGCGCATATCGGCTGCATGGTCACCGCCATCGACGCCTTCATGGGCGACATCCAGGCCTTCCTGGTGGGCGATGCGGTCGCCGACTTCTCCGAGGCCGAGCACCGGATGGCCCTGGACTACGTGGCGACCCGCTGCGGTGCGCTCATCGCCACCGCGAGCCTCGCCGGGCCGGTGCGCCAGCCGGCGACCCGCGCCTGGCTGGAGGCCCGGGTGCTGACGCTCATCCCGGACGAGACGCAGATCGATCCGGACGAGAATCTGATCCTCTACGGGCTCGATTCGATCCAGGTCATGATGCTGGCCTCCGACCTGAAGGAACGGGGCATCCATGTCGGCTTCGACGATCTCGCCCGCGTGCCGACCCTGAACGGCTGGTGGTCGCTGATCGCGCAGACCCGGCTCGCGGCGTGAGCCGGGCGGCGGCGATGCCAGGGACGTTCACCGGCAAGCGCGTGCTCGTCACGGGCACGGCCAGCGGCATCGGCCAGCGCATCGCCGAACGCTTCCTCGCGGCGGGCGCCGATGTGACGGGGCTCGATTGCCAGCCCGGGGCCGGCGCGGCCTTCCGGACGATTCCGGTGGATCTCGCCGATCCCCAGCAGGTCGCCGCGGCGAGCGATCGCCTCCAGGCGGAAGCCGAGGGGCTCGACATCCTGGTCAACGCCGCCGGCGTGCTGCGGATTGGCGCGACCGACTCCCTGACGCCGGAGGATTGGCGCGCCTGCATGGACGTCAACGCGGGTGGGGTCTTCCACCTGCTGCGTCACTGGATTCCGGTGTTCCGGCGGCAGCGCGGGGGGGCGATCGTCACGATCGCGTCGAACGCCGCCCATGTGCCGCGCGTGGGCATGGCCGCCTATTGCGCCTCCAAGGCGGCGGTGGTGGCGCTGACCCGGTGCGCCGGGCTGGAACTCGCCCCCTACGGTGTGCGCTGCAACCTCGTCTCCCCGGGCTCCACCGACACGCCGATGCTGGGCGGCATGCTGAACGATCCCGCCGGCCACGAGCGGCTGATCGCCGGCCTGCCGGAGACGTTCAAGCTCGGCATTCCGCTGGGGAAGATCGCCACGCCGGACGACGTCGCCGACGTCGTGCTCTACCTCGCCTCGGATCGGGCCGGCCACGTGACGCTGCAAGACATCGTGGTGGATGGCGGGGCAACCTTGGGCGCCTGAGACCCGGGACTTCGCCCCCGCGTGTGGGTGGCGTCGACGGATTGGGCCACATCCTGCGGGATGCGGTGCGCCGCCACCCGAGCGGGATCTAGGAGGATGGCGAGCCTGCACCCGTGCGACGGGGAAGCAGGAAGGGTTGGCCGGGTTCGGGCACCTGACCGACCGGCCAGGAGACCCCGAAGACCCGGGCGATGAGATCGTCGCGCAGGATCGTGGCCGGCGGTCCCTGCGCCACGAGGCGCCCCCCGTCCAGCACCAGCATCGTGTCGGCATAGGCGGCGGCCAGGTTCAGGTCGTGCAGGATCGCCACCACGCCGACACCCGTGCGGGTCAGGTCCAGCGCCACCTCCAGCACGGCGCTCTGGTGGCGCAGGTCGAGACTGGCGGTGGGCTCGTCGAGCAACAGGATCTGGCGCTGCGCGACGCTGCGGCCGGCCGCGAGCTGGCAGAGCACGCGGGCGAACTGCACCCGCGCCTGCTCGCCCCCCGAGAGGGTCGGATAGGCGCGGTCGGCGAGGTGGGCCGCATCGGCGCGCCGCAGGCCATCGGCCAGGATCGCCGTCCGCTCCCGCATCCCGAGCCCGCGGCCGATCCCATCGAGGCCGATCCGCGCCACCTCGGCGGCCGAGAAGGGGAAGGCCAGATGGGCGGTCTGGGGCAGCACGGCCCGCAGGGCCGCGAGCCGCCAGGCGGGGATCGCCGCCACCGGTTCGCCCGCATAGGTGACGGCGCCGCCGGTGGGGCGAAGCTCGCCGCTCAGGAGGCGCAGGAGGGTGGACTTGCCGGCCCCGTTGGGGCCGACGATCACCTGGAGCCGGCCGGGCTCGGCCGAGAACGAGACGCCCTCCACGCGGGGGCGTCCGCCCGCCCAATAGGTGAGGCCGTGGGCCGCGAGGAGGGCGGGCTCAGCCATCGAGGCGGGTTCGTCCGAGGAGCAGCCACAGGAAGACCGGCGCCCCGACGCAGGCGGTCACGATGCCGATTGGGAGTTCGGCCGGCGCGACGACGAGGCGCGCGGCGACGTCGGCCAGCACCAGGAAGGCGCCCCCCAGGAGGGCGCTGGCCGGGAGCAGCCGCCGGTGGTCGGGGCCGATGACGAGGCGCAGGGCGTGCGGCACCACGAGGCCGACGAAGCCGATGACCCCGCTGGCCGCCACGCCGGCCCCCACCGCGACGGCGACGAGCAGGATGGCACCGCGCTTCAGCCGCTCCACCGAGATGCCGAGATGGAAGGCCTCCGCCTCGCCGAGGACGAGGGCGTTGAGGCCCCGGCCGAGGAACGGCACCAGGGCCAGGACCGGCAGGAGCGCCGGCGCCGTCGCGGCGACCTTGGTCCAGGTGGCGCCCCCCAGGCTTCCCAGCGACCAGAAGGTGAGGTCGCGCAATTGCCGGTCGTCGCTGGCATAGACGAGGAGGCCCGTCAGCGCCCCGCTGAGCGCGCCCAGCGCGATCCCGGCCAGCAGCAGGGTGGCGATGGAGGTGCGGCCGGCCCGCGTGGCGATCCGGTAGAGACCCAGGGTCATGGCGAGACCGCCCAGGAAGGCCGCCAGCGGCAGGGCCGCGTAGGGCATCGGCCCGGGCAGGGCCGCCAGGGCGAGAAGCCGGTCTCCGAGGACGATCACCGTGGCGGCGGCGAGGCCCGAGCCCGCCGAGACGCCGACCAGGGCCGGATCGGCCAGGGGGTTGCGGAACAGGCCCTGCATCAGGGCGCCGGAGACGGCGAGCCCGGCCCCCACCATCAGCCCGAGCAGGGTGCGCGGCAGGCGGATGTTGAGCACCACCAGGGCGTCCCTGGCGAGGTCCGGCTCCGGGACGCCGCGCATCAGGATGTCGAGGATCCGCGCCGGTGGGATGCGGACCGCGCCGAGCCCGAGGGAGAGCAGCAGGGCCACGGCGAGGAGAAGGCCGAGCCCCGCAAAGACCGCGACGCCCGGCCGGCCCGACCCGGCGGCCTCAGTCACGCGGCAGGTCGGGGTAGACCGCCCGCATCAGATCCTCCGCCGCACGCGGGGTGCGTGGGCCGAAACCGAGGAGGGTGAGCCCATCCATCACCACGAGGGCGCGCCGGGCGGCGGCGGGCGTCTGACCGAGGGCGGTCCCGCTGGCGAACACCACCTCCGGCGCGGGAGGCTGGCCATCGGAGGCCATCAGGACCACGGCGTCGGGGGCGGCCCCGACGATCGCCTCGTCGGTGATCGGCTTGAAACCCGTGATCCCCTCCGCGGCGTTGCGGATGCCGGCGAGCGCCAGAATGCCGTCCGCCGTGCTGTCGCGACCGCCCACCATGACACGGCCATTGGCCAGGGACAGCACCACCAGCGCCCGGGCGGGCCGGGTCACGCGGGTCCGCCGCTCGGAGAGGGCGGCGAACTGCGCGGCGACCTCCCGGCGCAGCCCGGCCGCCGCCGCGTCGAGCCCCGCGAGGTGGCCCACCGTCGCGATCTTGTCGAGGACGCCCTCGGCGGTGGAGGGCTCGCGGACCACCTCCACCGGCACGCCGGCCTCGCGCAGGAGGGCCAGCACGGCGGGCGGCCCGGCCCCCTCGGCGGCGATCACGAGATCGGGGCCGGCGGAGAGCAGCCCCTCCGCCGAGAGGGCGCGGAGATAGCCCGCATTCGGCTTCTCGCGCAGGATCTCGGCCGGGTAGTTGCTGGTCGTGTCGACGATGGCGATGCGTGGCCCGGCGCCGAGCCGCCACAGGATCTCGGTCACGGCGCCGCCCAGGGAGGCGATGCGGGCGGGTGGCGCGGCCGCGCCCGTGGGCGGAGCGATCAGCGCGCAGCCCAGCGCGCCCGCGAGCACGGCGCGCCGGGAGAGAGGACGATGGCGAAGGTCGGTCATCGGGGGAGGATCGGCGTGCCCTTGGCCGTCGCCCGGAAGCGATGGAGCGCCCGATCGGGCGGGGCGTGCTCCGCTCCCGACCCATCCCGCCACGGGTGGCGGACGCACGCGCTCCGACCGTCATCGCTCAAGGGGGCTATCCTGTCATTCTTCTCAAGCGCCCCAGATTTTATAATATATCTAAGGAGCCTATTGCCTCACCGCATCATAAGCACTTTTCTCGTCCTGGACCAGATGCGATAAAGCGTCGTTCCACGTTCAGCCGGGCGCTTTTGTCTATCGCGCGGTCGCCTGCGGACACGGCCTTCCGCCGCGTCGAGACCAGCGGCCTCGAGCCGGCATCCGCGCGAGCGAAAAAGGCCAGCCCGAAGGCTGGCCTCTGTCCGTCCCGCGAGGGAGGCCGATTACTCGGCCGCCGCCATGTCCGGGGTGAAGTGGCCGCACCAATCGCTGTTGGCGACCACCGGCCACAGGCCCTTCGATTCGGGGGCGGGCTGGGTCACGGGCGGGTTGTAGCGGCACAGGCCCTCGTCGCCGGTCGCCTGGGCGCCGTTCACCTTGTGCTCGTCGAAGAACTTGCAGCTGTCGCAATGCGCGTGACCGGCCATGTCGTGCTCCTCTGAGGCAGGGGCGGCCGAAGCCGCCATCCGTTATGAATTAGAACCAATCCAATCTGATGATCAACGAGCGACCTCCCAGGCGGTTCCCATGGCCACGCGGGACCCTCCTTCGCGTCATCGTGATCCCCCTTCGGGCAGGTCAGGATTCGCCCAGGAGCGGCCCGGAAAGTTTTCGAGTCGATTCCGGAAGGCAACAAATGTTGATATGCGGTGTCTCAGTTTGAGGCATGCTGATGTGGCGCATTTGGTTTCAAGCGGAGGCGATCATGATCCCTTATCGTGTGAGCGTTCTGGCTCCGAACACTCACGATCGTCGGAGCTACGAGATCAAGCTCTACGGGACCTATGCGGAGAATGACGACGAAGCGCTGCGGACCGTGTCCGAGGTGATGCCGGATGGATGGCAGGTGGACCGCATCGCCGGCCTGTTGTCGCGGGTCGAGGTGGAGCATCTGGATCTCGCCTACGGCGAGGTGCGGCAGGTGTCGGCCTGTGTCATCGACGGCCTGATCCTGCCTGAGGACGCCCTGTCCGTCGGCCACGGTGGTGAACCGTCCCCGCTCGGCTGAGGCCGCGCCCGCGCAACGGGCGTCTCGTCCGGTTCTCCGAGCGACGTCGGTGCGTCCGGTCAGGGGCTCCGCAGGGCCGGGATTTTCCCGATTGCGTCCGCCGATCGTCCCGTCGGGCCAGGATGGCCTCGGGCGTGCGGCGAGCGTAAGGGGGAGCGGCGTTTCCCCCGACCCTCCAAGGATTCTCCAGAGTGAGAGACTTCTCGAAGCCGGGCCGCTCGCCGGTCTACGCCGCCCAGGCGGCGGTGGCGACCTCGCATCCTCTGGCGACCCTGGTGGGCATCGAAGTCCTGCGCAACGGCGGCAACGCGGTGGATGCCGCCATCGCGGCCGTGGCGGTGCAGGGGGTGGTCGAGCCGGCCATGACCGGCATCGGCGGCGATTGCTTCGCGCTCTATGCGCCCAAGGGCGCGCGCGTGCCCGTCACCCTCAACGGCTCGGGCCGCAGCCCGGCCGCCGCGCACGATGCTTGGTACCTGGAGCACGGCGTCGCCATCGGGCCGACCTCGGCCCACGCCGTGACGGTGCCGGGCGCCGTCGCCGCCTGGGCGCGGCTGCTGGCCGATCACGGCACCCGCAGTCTCGGCGACCTGCTCCAGCCCGCGATCCGCTACGCCGAGGAGGGCTACCCGGTGCAGCCGCGGGTCGCCTTCGATTGGGCGCGCAACCGCGACAAGCTCCGGGCCGATCCGGGTTCGGCCGCCGCCTACCTCGTCGACGGCGAGGCTCCGCGGGTCGGCACGATGATGCGTCACCCGATGCTCGCCGCCACCCTGCGGCGCATCGCCGAGCACGGGGCGCCGGGCTTCTACGAGGGGGCGGTGGCGCAGGACATGGTGTCCCGCCTGGCGGAACTGGGTGGCCTGCACACGATGGCGGATTTCGCCGCCGCCGCCCCCGAATACGTCACGCCGATCTCGACCCGCTACCGGGGCTACGACGTCTACGAATGCCCGCCCAGCGGCCAGGGCCTCGCCGCCCTGATGATGCTGAACGTGCTGTCCCAATACGACGTGGGGCGCCTGTCGGAGGTTGACCGGGTCCATCTCTTCACGGAAGCCTGCAAGCAGGCCTACCATCATCGCGACGCCCTGTTCGCCGACCCGGTGGTGAACGCGGTGCCGGTGGAGCACCTGCTGTCGCAGGCCTGGCAGGCGAAGGCCCACGGCGCCATCGACATGGCCCGCGCGCAGGCGCCGGTGCTGTGGCCGGAGATCCGCCACACCGACACGGTCTATCTCTGCGTGGTCGATCGCGACGGCAACGCGATCTCGCTGATCAACTCGATCTTCCAGGGCTTCGGCAGCGGCATCACCGCTCCGGAGAGCGGCGTGCTCCTGCACAATCGCGGGTTCTCGTTCCGGGTCGAGCCGGGACACCCCAACACGATCGGTCCATCCAAGCGCCCGATGCACACCATCATCCCCGGCATGCTGATGCGCGACGGCGCGGTGGTGGCCCCGTTCGGGGTCATGGGCGGGCATTATCAAGCCATGGGCCACGTGGAGCTGCTCACCGGCCTCATCGACCGGGGCCTCGACGTGCAGGAGGCCTTGGATGCGCCGCGCAGCTTCGCCTACGGGGGCGGCATCGAGCTGGAGGACGGCTTCGGACCGGATCTCGCCGAGGCCCTGGCGGCGCGCGGCCACCGCATCGTGCCGGCGCCGCTGCCCATCGGCGGCGGTCAGATCATCTGGATCGATCCCGCGACCGGGCTGCTTGCCGCCGGCTCCGATCCGCGCAAGGACGGGAGCGCGCTCGGATACTGATGACGGCCTGCGCCTGAGCGAGGCGGTGGCCGCCTCGGAAAGCCCTCCCGGCGTCCGATCGCGTCTCCGATCGATCCACTGGTCCGTCTCGAGCGCGGAACCCCTCGTCCAAACGGGGGAGGGGACCTGTTCCCACCGTGACAATCGCGGTGATCGCCCGGAGGGCGTCTCAGAATTTCCGCAGGGGGGGGCTCGGCTCGGCGGTCTCGCCCTTGTCCTGGTAGATCGGCACCGTGGCGCGCAGCCAGCCGCGTGTCTCGAGGCCGGCATAGTGGCGCTGGACCACGTCCCGCGTGACGTAGGCCTGGAGATTGACGGGTCCGAAATTGTACCCGACCAGTCCACCGACCGCGACCTGACCCTGCCGGGCATAGGACGGGTTGTTGGTCGGGAGATCGGTGGATCCGAACGCCACGGGTCCGATCTCCCACTTGCCGAAATGCTTCGTGGCCGTGAGGTCGAGATTGAGAAAATCCGGGTAATATGCGCCGGTGGCCGACCGCGTCTCGAAGAAGGTGCCGTACAGGAGGTTGCCGGTCAGGTTCCAGCCATCACCGTTATAGGTGAGGGCGAAGCGCTGGTGCAGGACCGCGTTCTGGATGACGATCTGCGTGTCGCTCGGCAGGTACGCACCGAGCAGGTAGCTGAAATTCAGGTCGTGGCCGAGCTTCCAGGCCACCTGCGCGGCGAGCAGCGTCTGCCCGAAACCGCTCTGGTAGGCCGCCCCCTTCGTGCTCGACGCCGTGATCGGCTGCAACACCACGACTTGCAGCCGGCCGCCGCCGATTTCGGCCGGCGTCGCCCAGAGGAAGGACGGCAGGTTGATGGTCGAGTCGGTGGAGCGCGGGCTGATGTCGCGCGCGCCGAAACTCGACGTGTCGATGAAATAGAGGCCGACGGGCAGCGGCGCGCCGGGCGGTTGCCCCACGGTCTGTCCGGGCTGGGCCGCCGAGCCCGCCCTGACGGAGGTGGCCGCCAACCCGACGGCCAGTGCGGGGACGATCGCAGCCATCTGCGTCGCCCGGAAAAACCCAGCTGTCTTCATTCCACGGTCCACACCCAGCCCATCGTCGGGCCGGCCTCTATGGCACGTCATCGAGGATTATGGGGGCGTCTCGGGCGTGGGGTGCGCAGTCGTGGCGCGGGCGTCACCCTCGCGCAACGAGGCGCGCCCCTGAGTCCATCCCGGCCATCGTCCCGCTCAGGACGCTCCGCCGCCCTGCGCGAAGGTCGCGTTGTAGAGGGATTCGTGGCTCGCCATCAGAGCGGCGATCTGTGCGCTGAGGCGGGTGTACGTCTCGCGCATCTCCCGAAAATGGGCATTCGTCTCGGCCTGAAGCGTTCCGAGATCGCGCAGCGCGTCTCGATCCGCATCGTCGTCGAGGAGGCGCGTCCCCTCCCGCAGGGCCAGAACACGGACCTGCCGCTCGACCCCGTCGAGCATCGCAAGGTGCTGGGCCAGGTAGTCCTGCGCATCCATGAGCTTGATCAGGCTTGCCTGAAGCATCTGTCGGGCCCGAACCGTCTCCGAGACGGTGATCGCGTTATTGACCGACGGCATCGGGCCGTGCCCCCCGTGCAAGAGCAGCCAGGCTGCGTGTCCACAAGACTTTGATCCACGGGACTTGGATCGAGACGGAGGCCGGCATCACCGCGCCAGAACGCAGGCGGCATCCTTCGTCGTTCCCACCGCGCACGAGACGTCATGGATCGAGGCCGAGATCGCGATGACGTTCTGCGAGATGGCGCGGACGGCCTCGGCCGCTTCCTGCATGCTCGACGACATCTCACGCGTCACCACGCTCTGCTGCTCCACCGCGGCGGAAGTGCTCACCACGTAGTCGCGCATGGTCTCCACCGAGCCCTGGATCGTCACGAGGGAGCCCACCACCTGGCCCGAGGCCGCCTGCACGCTCTCGATCTCCCGTGAGATCTGGTTCGTGGCCTGAGCGGCCTGGGCCGCGAGGTTCTTGACCTCCTGGGCCACCACGGCGAACCCTCGGCCGGCCTCCCCGGCCCGGGCCGCCTCGATGGTCGCGTTCAGGGCCAGCAGGTTGATCTGGCTCGCGATGTCCTGGATCAGCGCCACGATGCCGGTCATCGCCGTCGCCGTCATGGTGAGGCGCTGGGTGAGGGCGCCGGCCGCGTCCACCTCCGCCCTTGCGCCCTCCGTCGCCGTCCGGGCCTTGCTCATGCTCTGAGAAATCTCGCTCACGGACGCCGCCAGTTCCTCGGCGGCGGCGGCCATGGTCTGCACGTTGCCCGCGGTGTTGCCCGCCGCCCGGGACGCGGAGCGGGATTCCTCCGATGAGCGCAGGACGGCCTGGTCGATGTCGCCGAAATTCCGCTCGATCAGCCGGTTCAGGTCCGCCAGGAGCCTGACCTGTGCGGTGATGTCGGTGGAGAACTTCACCACTTTGTAGGGGCGACCGTTCGCATCGAGGATCGGGTTGTAGGACGCCTCGATCCAGACCTCCCGGCCGCCCTTGCCGAGGCGCTTGAACTGGCCCGCCTGATGCTCGCCCCGGCGCAGACTGGCCCAGAAGGCGGCGTAGGCGGGGGCGTCGCGGAGGGCCGGTTCGACGAACAGGCTGTGGGGCCGTCCGAGGATCTCCGGCAGCGTGTAGCCGACGACCGCCAGGAAATTTTCGTTGGCCTCGATAATCGTCCCCTGGAGGTCGAAGGCGATGACCGCCTGGGCCTTGTGAATGGCCTCGATCTGCCCCTGCCGATCCGCGTCCTGCGCCTTCTGTCGCGTGATGTCGGTGGCAAACTTGATGATCTTGTAGGGCTTGCCCCGGCGGTCGAGGATCGGATTGTAGGACGCCTCGATCCAGATCTCGCGGCCGTCCTTGCCGATGCGCTTGAACTGCCCGGCCTGGAACATGCCGCGCCGCAGCTTGTCCCAGAACTCCGCATAGGCGCGGCTGTCCCGGTGGGCCGGTTCGATGAAGCGGCTGTGAGGCATGCCTGCGATCTCGCCCGGATCGTAGCCGAGAACGGACAGGAAGTTCCCGTTGGCTCGAATGACCGTTCCGTCGAGATCAAATTCGATCACTCCCTGCGATCGCTCGATGGCGGCAAGCGTCTCGATCACATGTGTCTTGGTTTTATCCATCCTGCCGAAGAACATGCGGAGCCGCCTTCATGGATATACGTTGTATATTGTAAATACTGGCCGATTTGACGTTTTCATCGGTTTCGGCATGTCGAAACAACGTGCGAACACCATCGCCGCCCATTCCTTAACAGGGCGTTTATTTTCCGCGTCAGCTCAACTCAAATACGAAGAATGCGCATTTCGCGATGCGCGTGGTGGCGGCGGTCAGGTCGCAAGGCCGGGCCGGATGGTTCTGCGGCGGTCCCGGATTCCGGCGACGCCCGAGCCACGGGGGGCATCGTCCCGTCTCGCGAGCGGAGGCTGTATCCATTCCGGATTAGTCGTACCTTTGCGCCGATGAAAAGCGCGCGGGACTGGATCAGGATTTCGGGGATCGAATCGCCACACGCATACCCGACATGACGCCCGATCTCGCTGGACGCTGAAGGCGCGGCAGGTGTCGCGCGGGGGATGCGACGACACGCGCGAAATGCTCCGATGTCCGTCACCCAGATCAATCGGATCCGCGCCCGACTCGCCGCGCGGCCCAGGCCCCGAGACCTCGCGGCCCGGCGCGAACGGCTCGACAGCCTCGGCCGGGACTACGTGCTCCCGTCCGACGTGACGGTGACCCCCGTGCTCGCGGGGGGCGTGCCTGCCGAATGGACGTGGACGGCGGGCGCGGACGACACGCAGGTGCTCCTGTTCCTGCATGGCGGTGGCTATATGGCCGGCTCGCTGGCCAGTCACCGTCATGTTGTGGCCGAGGCCGGGCGGGAGGCCGGCACCCGGACGCTCGCCCTCGCTTACCGGCTCGCGCCCGAGCATCCCTTCCCGGCCGCCGTCGACGATGCGCTGGCCGGGTACCGGTATCTCCTCGATGGCGGGACTGCGCCGGAACACATCGTTCTGGCCGGCGAGAGCGCCGGGGGTGGTCTCGCCCTCGCCACGGTGCTGTCCCTGCGCGAGGCCGGCCTGCCGCTCCCGCGCTGTCTCTGGCTGTCATCGCCCTGGGTGGACCTCGCGCTCACCGGTGGCACGCTCACCGACAAGGCGGCCGTCGATCCGTTGCTCAGCCAGGCCTACCTCTCCGATCTCGCCGCCGCTTACCTCGCCGGTTCCGATCCGCGGGCGCCGCTCGTCTCCCCGATCCACGCGGACCTGGCCGGCCTGCCGCCGCTGTTGATCCAGGTCGGCTCCGCCGAGGTGCTGCTCGACGATGCGGTACGGCTCGCGAGCCGGGCAGGGGCGGCCGATTGCGCGGTGTCGCTGCAGATCTGGCCACACATGATCCATGCCTGGCATCTGTTCTACCCAGAGGTGGACGAAGGCCGGGCGGCCCTTCGGCAGGCCGGATCGTTCATCCGGTCGCAGCTTCGCGGCGCGGAGCCGCCATGAACCCGCGCTGTCATCCCCGGCATTCAGCCGGAAATCCGGTTGTCACGGCCCATCTGCCCGCGATGGCCTCGCAACCGCCGACGCGGCTTCTGGCTGGGCGCGTCCCGCTCCTTCCAACCGCAGGACACCAACACGCACCGGAGGCTCTGCCATGACCGCACCGACTCTGAAGAACTATTTCGACGTGTCGAGCTGGATGTATGGAGACGCGACGGACGACAACCTTCCCCCGATCCCCACGGGCCTCGACACGTTCGAATACCTGCCGGGACGATTCGACACCGGCCTGGATACAGGTTCCGGTTTCCACGGCGCCGCCTTCATCACCGATGGCCCCGATCCCACCGTGGTGATCGGTTTCGAGGGCACGGATTCCTCGGGAATCACGGAGCGCCCGGCTTTCCTGGCCGCCCAGATCCAAGCGGATCTCACCCTGTATTTCGGGTATCGGCCGGCGGCCCTCACCCAGGCGCTCGACTTCGCCAGGACGGTGATCGCCACCGCCGAACAGCAGGGCATTCCCAGTGACCACGTCGTCGTCACCGGTCATTCGCTGGGTGCCGGCGAGGCGGCTTACGTCGCCACCCAACTCGACCTCGGGGGCGTCACCTTCGCGGCGCCCGGCCTCGATCAGGACTTCATCCTGGCGCCCGGCGACGCCCTGACCAACTACGTCGCGTATGGCGATCCGGTCGGGAACTACAGTGCGACCCCCGCCAATTTCGAGGGGGCCTTCCTGTTCAGCCAGGACATCCGGCGGGTCGGTGCTCCGACCTATCTCGACAAGGACGGCGCGGGCGTCGGCCAGCTCGAGCGCGATCTGCTCCAGGGCGCGACCGAACACTTCGATCCCGCCGGGTCCGACTACGATCCGGCCCTCGGTCTCCTGGAGGTCGGTGGTCTGGCGGGTCTGTTTCATCGCCTGACCTTCTACGGGGACCAGTTCTCGCCTTCGCTCAATACCGATGCGCCGGTCCAGGTCGATGACAGCCGGATCGTCAGCGGGGTCCAATATCTCCAATTCTACGGTGACCTGATCGACCGCAGCGGTCTGGTCAGCGATGGCTTCTACAACATCCACAACCCGGACGTTCGGGCGTCCGGCATCGATCCGGAGGTGCACTACGGCCTCTTCGGCTGGCGGGAGGGAAGGGACCCGAACCCCTCCTTCTCCACCCTCGGCTACCGCGCCGCCAACCCGGACGTCGCATCCGCCGCGACCGATCCGCTCGCCGCCTACCATGCTGGCGGATGGCGGGCCGGCTCCGATCCCGGAGCGAATTTCGACGCCCAACTCTACCTGATGCGCAATCCCGACGTGCGGGCGGCGGGCCTCGACCCGCTGGCCCATTACCTCGATTTCGGCCGCTACGAGGGGCGCGCGGCAGAGACCGCGATCGGCCGCGCCACCGACCTTGCCGCCACCGGGGGCTTCGATACGGAGTATTACCTGCTGAGCAATCCGGACGTCGCGGCGGCGGCTTTGCGGACGGCCGCCCCACTCGCCTTCGCGGCCGCGCATTACGCGGAGTCAGGATGGCGCGAAGGACGGGACGGCAACGGGTATTTCGATACGAAAGGGTATCTCGAAGCCTATGGCGACGTGCGGGCCGCGGGCGTGGACCCCCTCGCGCATTACGAAACCTTCGGATGGCGTGAGGGACGCGATCCGTCGCGGGATTTCGATACCAAGCTGTACCTGTCCCACAACCCGGATGTCGCTCGGGCCGGGGTGGACCCCCTGCTCCATTACCTGACCTCCGGGATCTATGAGGGGCGTTCGCCGCAGGCCGATGGTGTGTTCGCCTGAGGCCCCCCCGAAAGGCGGCCTCCGTCTTTCGGGGAAAGGACGATGCGCGACCGCGTGTTCTCGAGCGATGCCGATGGGTCGTCGGTTCTCTGGAAGGACGCATGAGGCTTTCAAGCGGCTCGAGCCCGCGTGGCGGGGCACGGGAGCAAAACCGCCCAGGACGGCAGGATTCCCCCTGCCCGCAACACAGGGTCGGAAACCTTCTGAAACCCAGATTTGTGAAAATGCATCAGGGGCCGAACAGGGTCTGATCGACCGCTCGTGCCACGCTCCGGGCTTCAGCCGGCGGGCGGGGTCAGGACCAGCTTGCCTTCGAAGGGCGCCATTCGGTTGCCCGTGGTGGTGCAGGCATAGGTCTCGGTCCCCTCCATCAGGGTCCGGATCTTGAGCGTGCCCTGACCGTTCGCCTTCATCAGATAGCCTTTCTCGCTCGCCACGTGGATGAGCGAGCCGTCCGCATGGAGGACGTGCCCCTTCTCGAACTGGCCGGGGGCCGTGATGGTGACGGCGACGTTCGCCGTGTTGACGATGTGCAGGGCGACATTCGTGTTCGACGGCAACCGAAGCTCGGCGGGGGCGCAGACCGGCTTGTCACCCTCCATCGTGATGGTCAGCTCGCCCTGAACCGTCGTGTCGCTCGATGCGGGCGGCAGCGGCTTTCCCTCGGCGAGGGCAGGATTCGTGAAGGCCGTGGCGGCGAGCGCGCCAAGGCCGATCATTGCATGACGCATGATGCCGGCTCTCTTCGGGGTTTGGGATGTCCCGAGGAAAGGGATACGGCGACCTGAGAGTTCCTGTTTGCGGCAGCTGGCCGCAACCGGCCCGGTTCCCGGCACCTCAGGAAATCGTCACCGAGGGGCCAGGCACTGGGATTGCGGGACGTAGAGCGCCAGATCGCCCTGCTTCGGGTTGTTGAGCGTGAACGGGGCATCCGAGAGGCGCGGCCCGAACCCGTTGCCGAGCTCGCGGTCGAAGAACGTATCCCCGACCTGGAAGTAGCAGCGGTCCAGAATGGCCGTATAGGCGAAGGAGTCCTGGACGACCGGGGCTCCCACATCCGCCGGACCGCAATAGGCCGCGACGCCCACCGTCCCGGACATGGCCAGACGGAACGAGGCGGTCGAGCGCGGCCGCACCGAAAAGGAGGCCCCGGCCTCCTGGGTGACCACGAGGGTATAGGGCGACCGGTTGTAGACGTGGCGCAGGCAATCCGCCTCCGCGACGCTGGAGAGGGTTCCGCCCAGGGCGGCAGCCAGGACGAACTTGCACAGCCACGACGCGGATTTCGGCATCACGTTTCTCTCCACCGGACGCATAGTTTGAAGGTTTAGGCCAAGGATAGACCGGAAACCAAATTGGTACGTGGCTGGTACGCGCAGCCCGAACTATTGGTTGCCGATGGACGGACCGCCCGCCGTCCCTCCGGTGCCGGGCGGCCCGCTGGTCGGCGTCCCGCCGATGTTCACGCCCGGCGCCGTGCCGGGGACGGAGGCGGGGCTCGGATTGCCCGGGATCGCCGCTGCGGGCCGCCCGCTCTCATCCGGCGCGGCCGGAACCGGACCGGGCGCCATGGACGGCGTCGTCACGCCTGTGTTACCGGCGCCCCCGGTGGGGGCGAGCTTCTGCGCCTGGGCCGGGCTCGCCAGCAGGGCGGCCAAGGCGGCGAGGGCGATCGTCGAGCGTGTCATGAGGATGTCCGTGCGGATGTGCTGGTCGGCAACCGCGACACGCACCGGAAGTTCATTCGTCCGATGGACGAGACTCGCGCGAGCCGGGATCCCGGCTTGTTCCGGCGGCCTTCAGACAGGTCGGCCCGAGCGGCGATCGCCACGCAATTCGGAACGAGCGCACCGGTATTTCGTTGGACTCCGACAGGACACCGGAGAACATGATGAAGTCTATCTTCGCGATCACGATTGCCGCTGCCGCCCTCGGTTCGGTCTCCACCGCCTCGCTCGCCGCGCCTTGCCAGGTCGGAACCACGACGAACGCGCACGGCCAGCACGGATCGAGCGACAAGAGCTCCAAGGCCGACGGCGCGTCCGACACGAAGGTGACCCCCGGTGCCAAGGCCGAGTCGCCTGGTACGGTGGGCGCCCTGAACAATGTCGGGTCCAACACCCAGCCCGGCGCCAACGAGAAGAAGCCCGCGGAGGGGCAGGTCGTGAAGCCCGGCAGCGACGATTGCTGATCGCGCCTGCTGGTCGTATCTCGACCTGAGTTTCACCCGCCCGGCTCCGGCCCGGCGGGTTTTTCGTGGGCGATGATCCCGATCGCCCATCCGGTCGGTCCGATATCATACCCGTGGCCGACGCGGACCCCGATCCGAACCTATGTTAACACCGAGGATAAGTCCTTACCGTACCATGGCTTGATCGCGGCCATACCCCTGGCCTTCCGCGCTTGGGAGACCCTTGTGCTCCCGCCAGCCTATGCGCGGAGAACGTTGTGCCTCGCTACTTCTTCGATGTGAATGACGGCTGCAATCAGCGCGACGACGAGGGCGTTCTCTGCGCCGATCTGCAACGCGCCGTGTTCGAGGCCAAGAAATTGCTGCCGCAGATTGCCGCCGATGAAGTGCCCAAGGATGGCGAGCGCCAAGCCATCACGGTGCTGGTGACGGACGAAGACGGGCGGGCGGTCTACATGGCGGCTCTGTCCTATACCGGGACATGGCTGATCCGGTGAGGGCGGCAGGGCATCCCGGCCCTGCGGTCGGCCCCTCGATCGAAGCCGCATCGCTCGCCGCTCGCTCGGGTGCCCTGCCGGTCCCCGGTCGGAGACCTCACCGCAGGCCGCGCGCCGCCATTTCCTCGGGGGCCTGCGCCGCCGCATCCTGGCGGGCGATGAGCGCGGCGAGGTCGACCGGCCGATAGTCGCAGGCATCCGCTCCGACATCGCAAGATCGGCTGGTATCGGGCAGGCAGGCATGGGTATGCCCGTAGAAGTGGCGCGTGTCCCGCCAGAAGCCCGGCCACGACCGATGCGGATAATGGGAGAGGAACAGGCGCCACGGCTGGCCCGCGCCGTCCGATACCGTGATGCGGGCACTCTCCACGGGAGGATCGGTCCATGGCAGATCCAGAACCCGATTGGTGTCATGGTTGCCGCGCACCAGGCGCTTGGTGCCGTTGAGGCGTGCGAACACGCTGGCGCAATGGTCGCGGCTGGCGCCCGCCGCGAAATCGCCGAGGTGCCAGACGTCGTCCTCCTCGGAGACGATGGCGTTCCAACGGGCGATCAGCGCCTCGTCATGGCCTTCGACGGAGCCGAAGGCGTGCCGACGCCGCTGAACCAGCGGCGCATCTCCGAAATGCGTATCGGCCGTGAAGAACGTCGCCATGCGTCCCGTGTCTCATGCGCCCCGACGAGGCGGGCAGGGGCCGAACCTGGTCTCGACCTGCGAGATGGCGCGGGTCCGGCAGGCCGCAAGTCGCCGCGACATCGCGCCGACGCCGGCGGAGCGTCTCGGGCCGGCCGCATGTCTGGCCAGGGCGGGGTTTTTCGTTTCGGTGAGCCGGTCCGTGTCGTACAGATCACCGATCGGGCGCGCCGACCCGGCCCGTTTGGAAGGC
>JAKONB010000338.1 GCA_022702195.1 Beijerinckiaceae bacterium
CCCAGAGGCAGAGGGCGATCAACGCGCCGACCGCGAAGGCGACCTCGGCGCTCACCGGCGGCCCCTGCGCACGGCGGCAACGGTGCGGATCGCGGAGGCGACCTCGGCCTTGGGCGCGGCGGCCGCGCCGGTCGTGGCGTCACCGCGGAGGGCGCGGTGGACTTCTTCGGAGACGAGCGGCGCCGGCTCCCGGGCGAGGCAGGCCAGGGCGAGCAGCGCCACCGGCGTCACGACCCCGGCCTCGCCATGGCCCTGACCTCGCCGAGCTTGCCCCGGCAATCGGCATGGGCGGCTCGCCAATCGACGATGTGGGAGGCGACGTCCCGCTGGGTGTCGCCCCGCTTCCAGGCGGGCGCGCCCTGGCAGGTCAGGAGCTCGTCGGGGATCTCGGCGAGGGGCGCGCCGGTATGCTGGCAGCCACCAAGGCAGAGTGCTAACAGCGCGGCGGCCGCGAGGATCGGCTTCACTGTCTGGCCTCCAGGGCATCGCGCAGGACCGGGGCGAGCGGGCCGTCGTCTGACGCGGGCGCCCGGCGGATGCGGTCGTGGGCCGAGGCGGTCGTGGCGTCCCGCTTGGCCTTCGCCTTGGCGTTCCGCTGCAGGGCCTCGACGGCGGACTGGCGGAGCTCGGCGAGGGCGGCCGCCTCGTCCCGAGCGCGCTGGGTCGACGCCAGGTCGGCCTGGAGCCGGGACACGTAGGCGACGCCTACCAGGATCACCGCCACGAGCGCCACCGGCAGGGCAAGCCGCGGGGCGTAGAGCAAGGCCAGGACCGCGAGGCCGATGGCGACGACCGCCGCGATCCCGGCGGGTGTCGTGACGAGGGCGAGGACCAGCGTCAGCATCAGACGCCCTCGGTCTCGAATTTCACCACCGTCGGGTCCGGCAGGCGCACCCAGACGTCGCCGGGCGTCTCCTGGACGTCGATGGAGAGGACCTCGGCCTTGCCGCCGGGGTGCGTCAGCGTCCGGACGAGGAAGGTGCGCCCGGTCAGCATCGGCTCGCCTACGGTGCCGTAGGCGTCGACGAGGCGGGTCGTCTGGGCGATCAGGGACTGGGAGATGACCGGGGTCGGTGAGGAATCCGCCATGGTCACCACCCCGACTTGCGGTGGGACTCGAACCGCTTCTTCTTCGGAAGCGGCTTGGTCTCGCCGTCGAGCTCTTCGAAGGCCGACTTCACCTCCTCGGTCCCCTTGGTCGTGAACGAGGTGACGATGTCGGGGTGTAGGTCAGCCGTCTCGATGGGGCGCTGCGTGTAGGCCATCACGATGGGATCGACCTCGGCCGCCGGCGGGATGACCGTGCCGGGCGGGAGCTCGTGCACTGAGCCGGGTTCGAGGCGGATGGAGTGGATGTCCCGGCACGGGCAAGCCGGGGCGGTGACCTTCATGCCGGCTGGCAGCACCATCTCGCCGGACGGGAGCTCGACGAAGGTGGATGCCGCGGTCAGCTTGGCGATCTCGACCTCGCGGACGGCCTGGACGGCGACGACGAAGGCGATCAGGCAGAAGAACGCAACCGCGATGATGGCGATTGAGGTCATGTCAGGTCTCCGTCAGACGTGGACGCCGTGGCGCAGGAGCGCCAGGCGGAGCCGGTAGGACTGCATCGCCAGTGCGGTATCGACGGCCGCGTGGACCTCGCGCTGGATGCGGTCCGCGAGATCCGCCTCACCGACGGCGCGGAGGAAGTCCTCGGTCTCGCTGGCCACCAGGAAGAGGTCCTCCCGGTCGGGGCGGCAATCGAGCGGGTTGGCATAGGTGAACAGGAGGGATCGCGAGAGCTCCCTGTTCCGGTCGAACGACGCCTTGTGGCGGGTGGCGGATTCGAGCGCTTCGGCGTCCATCGTCAGATCCCCTTCAGGCAGAGCGCGCGCTCGCGCTGGCGACGGAGGACCAGGCCCTTGCGGACCTGCCCGTCGGACTTGTTGAAGGCGAGGAGGGCGTCGCAGGCGCCGCGGCGGTCGCCGGCGTTCCAGCGCTTGACGACCGTCGACCTGCAGAAGGCGCCCTCGCCGATGTTTTAGGCGAGGTCGAGGAAGGCCACGTACGGCTCGTCCGAGATCGGCGCCTTGATGCACCGCTCGACCGACTTGTCGGCGAACTCGCCGAGCGCCTTGATCAGCATGGCGTCGCACTCGGCCTTGGTGAACCGCATGCCGAGCTCGATGCCGCGGGTCTCGCCGTAGCAGGCGGTCGGCAGGTCCTTGGCCAGCCGGTCCTTGTAGGCGACCAGCTTCATGCCCTCGTTCGGGCCGGTGAAGTTCACCGCCTGCGAAGCGACGCCGGTGACCATGCCGCCCGCGAGGACGGCGGCCGCGATCCGATTCCGTGCCTTGCTCTTCGGGGCGGCCGCGGCGGCGGGACGGGTGGCGGGCGCCTTGGGGCGCAGGAACGCGAACAAGGTCTTCACGACTGGTCTCCGGACAGGGCCGAGTTGGCGAGGAAGGGCAGGACGAGCGCGGCGAGCGAGACGACTGTCGTCACCGCGGCGAACACCACCGGGCTGAATGGCGGATCGGACGCCAGGCAGGCCATGCCGCCCTGGAGCGCGGAGAAGACGAACCCGGCGCCGGACAGCCAGACGACTAGGCTGTGCTTGGCGACGCACGTAGGGTTCGAGACGAGCTTCGGCTTCTTCACGGCGTGGTCCTCCGGACACGGGTGCGGCGGGGCGGGACCACCGGCGGCGGGGGTGGGGGCGGCGGGAACGCCCGCAGCAACATCTCGCCGTGGGCGTTGAGCGCCCGCGTCAGGTCGGTGCCCGTCCGGATGATGGTGAATCCCAGGTCGCGGTCGATGGGATCGAGGGCGACCCAAGGCAGGCCGAGGACCGGGGCATCGACCGGACGGCGCGCTTCCTTGATGCGGCTGACGACGTAGGTCGCGAGGCCGAGGATCGCGCCGACGGCGATGGTGCCGATGGCCTTCAAGGCATCGGCGGGAAGCCCGAGGATCTTGATGAGCCACTTAGCCACGCGCGGCTCTCCTGAAGATGGCGGCGCGGGCGTCGTTGGCGCCCTGGTCCCAGATCGCCCGTAGGGCGCAGTAGGCGTCGACCGCGGCGAGGACCCCGTAGGCCCCCACGCCGGTGTTCCAGCCCGGGTAGCCGTCCCTGGCGAGGAGCCAAGCCAGCGCGGTCCAGACGCACGCGCCTACGGCGGCGGTGACGAGGCGGAGCGAAGGGCTGTGGCGCTTCGAACCGTTCACCCACAGCCCAATCATGCGGACGACGGCGACGCCGAGGAGCGCCGCCCCCCAGGTCCCCTCCGGGGCGATTGTCGCGAACGCCTCGAAGGTGGGACGCGAGAACGTGGCGCCGGGCAGCAGCAGCGCCACCGCCACGCCGAGAAGCACCAGGGCACCGACCCACTCGGCCTCGCGGCGCTGGTGGTATCCGCCAAAGGGCAGGCCGTAGCGGGTCATCGATTCCTCCCCTTGCCGGCGGGCGCCTCGGCCTCGATGGCCTCGGGCTCGTCGACCGGCTGGACCGGGACGCCGTCGGGATCGGCAACCGCCGTGTTCTCGGCGGGTGTTACGAGGTCGGCGTGCCGGACGATGCCTTGCTTGCCGCAGCGGCCGCAGTGGACCTCGGACCAGTCCTGGCCGGGCGCCAGAAGTGGACGGAGGCCGTCGCGGCAGGTGTCGGGGCTGTCGCAGCCCTCGAAGGTGAAGGTGGCCTCGACGGTCATGCCGCGCCCCCCAGTTCGAGGACGCTGCGCTTCCGCGGCTCGGCCGGCGCCGGCGTGGCCAGCAGCGGCGGCTTGGCCCCGATCCGCGCCATGACCGTCACCACCTTGCCGTCGACGAGCCGGAAGCGGAGGGCCTCGGGGAAGGCGATGCAGTCGCCGGACGTGCGCCCGGTCGACATGATGACCCCGCCGATGTCGGCGATGCGGGCGCGGATGCGGGCGAGATCCACGCCCTTGGCGCGGAGGAGGTTCACCGCGACGCGGTCATCCTCGGTCTCGACGGTCACGCCGAGGTGGCGTTCCGCGTACCGGCGGACCGCGTGGTCGGTCGCCCGGGCCTTCGGGCTGTGTTGGCTGATGTTGGACACGAGACGGCGAGACCCCCTGATGCGATGGGGTCAAAGGTCCGCCTCGGGGCCGAATTCGGATAGGTGCCGGAGCCCAACTGGTAGGTCCGGTGGTCCCGGATGACGGGAACCAAAAACGACGATGCCCTCACGCCGGGTTGCGGCGGAGGGCATCTCAATCGTGGTGCGATTGGCCGGTCAAGGGCATCTTGATTCTAGTCGCGCCCCATGCCGGGCACAAGGCGAAACGGTCTAGAGACCGGGCGAAACTCGACCGTCCGTGGTGAAGTCGAACGGGTCGTGGCCGAGGGCCATCAACTCGTAGGCCCGGGGTTCCATGAACACGGTCGGCCCCGTGACGATGCGGCCGTCGAGCTCGCGGATCTTCCAGACACGCTCCTTGGGGGCGTCGAACGCGGACCTGGGGCGGGAAGTGGGAGACGGAGAAGGCGATGAGGGCATGACGATGTCCGATGCGATGGTGGCGACGAAGGGCGACACAGACCCCCCGGGAACGCCCAGGGGAGGCCGGGAACAGGGGTCGGGAAGGAAGGAGCGAGGGACCACGGGGTCCGAGATCATCACCACCACAGGCCGTGCCAGGGTAGGAGGATAGAGGGTCCGGGACAGGGTTCCCGGGACAGGACCACCAGGCTCCGGCACCGGGTCTCCTATAGGCTCCGCGGGGGTGGGGACCGGCTCCGCCACAGGGAGG
>JAKONB010000350.1 GCA_022702195.1 Beijerinckiaceae bacterium
GTCCGCGCGCTCACGATCCGCGTGATACGGCCTCCGCGTGATCGCTTCGCCGGTCAGGGGCGCGACAGGCCCCCTCTCCCGTTTGGCAGAGGGGTGGGGTGAGGGGGGCATCCGATAAGGTCGCACACCTCACCCTGTCCCTCTCCTTCCGAGAGAGGGGACCCGCGCTTGCAACAGACCGAACGGTTCAAGCGGAGACGGGATCAGGCGTTCGACGGACGGCGCCGTCGCGACGGCTTTCGTCGACCGTCACCCGATCTATGGCGGGGCCGCGATGGCCGCCCTTGCGGTGAAAGATGCGCCAATGGCGACGCCTCGCCGATCTGTCGGTGATTGCGTCACGACACGCCCGTGAGGCTGACCCCGCTTGCCATGCGCAGCGCGACGCCCTCTCCGGCCGCCGCTCGATGGGCTGGGTGGGGTGGTCCCCGGCCGGCCGGTTACGCCGCCGCCAACGACAGGCTCCCCGATTCCTTCTTCATCAGCTCGCGGTAGAACCCGTCGAGATGGGTGAGCTTCTCCGGCGAGCCGTCCTGGACGATGCGGCCGCCTTCCAGCACCACGATCCGGTCGAAATCCTTGAGGGTCGACAGGCGGTGGGCGATGGCGATGACCGTGCGGCCCTTCATCAAGTTGGCGAGCGCGTGGCGGATCGCCTCTTCGGATTCGGCGTCGAGCGCCGAGGTCGCCTCGTCGAGGAGCAGGATCGGCGAATCCTTCAGGATGGCCCGCGCGATGGCGATGCGCTGGCGCTGGCCGCCCGAGAGCTTCACGCCGCGGTCGCCCACGATGGTGTCGAACCCCTCGGGGAGGGCTTGAATAAAGTCCGTGCAATGGGCGGCCTCGGCGGCCTTCCACACGTCCTCGTCGGAGGCGTCGGGCCGTCCGTAGCGGATGTTTTCGCGCAGGGTGCGGTGGAACATCGAGACGTCCTGCGGCACCACCGTGATGGCCTCGCGCAAGCTCTCCTGGGTCACCCGGTGGATGTCCTGGCCGTTGAGCAGGATGCGGCCCCCCTGCGCGTCGTAGAAGCGCTGGAGCAGGGAGAACAGGGTCGACTTGCCGCCCCCCGACTTGCCGACCAGCCCGACCCGTTGGCCCGGCTGGATGTGCAGGTCGAAATCGGTGAACACGCCGCGCCCGTCCGGATACGAGAAGGCGACGTGGTCGAACACGATCTCGGCCCCGGTGCCCGACAGCGGCACCGCCTCCGGGTGATCGATGAGGTCGTGCGGCTGCAGCAGGGTGTGGAGCGCCTCCGACAGGCGGGCGGTGTGCTGGGTGGCGTCCACCAGGGCCACCGCGAGGTCGCGGGTGGCGGCGAGAATCCGGATACCCAGGGTGCAGACCAGCACCACCTGGCCGTTGGTGGCCTGACCGGCCTCCCACATGGTGATCGCCCAGTAGAGCAGCCCGAGCACCGCCAGCACGGTGAGGATCGCGTGCACGATCCGGAGCTTTTCCAGGTAGAGCAGCGAGGAGCGGCGCGAGCGCATCTCCATGCCGATGGTCCCGTCGAACCGCACGTATTCGCGCTTGAACGCCGAGAAGGCGCGCACCAGCGGCATGTTGCCGACGAGGTCCACCATCTCGCCGTCCACCGAGGCGGCTTTCGCCGCGAAATCGTGATGCAGCGGCTTGCCGGCCGCCGCCATCTTGAACATCAGCACCACCACGGCGGCGAAGATGCCGGCCAGCACCGCCGCCATGGTGAGGTTGACGGTGGCGATGTAGACGATCGACAGGGCGGCGGCGACGCAGGGCGGCATCACGTTGAACACGAACATGTTCTCGACCGTGAAGATCGCGTTCGAGGTCGCGGTGATGCGGCTGGCCAGGGTGCCGGGCTGCCGGTCGGCGAAGAAGGAGGGGGAATGTCCGGTCATGTGCCGGAACAGGTCGCGGCGGATGTCCCCGGTCACGCCCACGAAGGTGAAGGAGCCGGTGAGGCTCGCCACCCGCCACAGCATGTTGTCGGCGGCGATGAAGGCGATGAGGATTCCGAGCGCGCCCCAGACCAGCCCGGCCTGCGGCCCCTTGCTTAGCGCGTCGACCACGCCCTTCAGCGCGTAATCGGTGCTCACCGAGAAGGCGACGGCGCCCAGGACCGAGCACAGGATGACGATGTGCGGCAGCGCGCGCCGGCGCAGGTAGCGCCCGACGAACGCGAACGGCCTGTCGGCATAGACGCAGAGGTCTTCCATCGCGGTGACCATTCCGATTCCCGGCGGCCCTGAACGGCCGCGTTTTTCCGTGCACGCGACACACGGGATTTTTTACGTCCCCTGATCGCAACGCGAAGCCCGCCAAAGTGTTGCAGCCTCACGTCAAGCTTCGTTCGTTCTACCGTCCGAACCTGAACGGCGCTTGAAACCGGCGTTGCAGGCTGCTGCCCCGTTGCAATGCAGGTTCAGTGCCGCCCGGGGGCTCCGGCGGCGTCGTTCGGCCGGGTCTCCGGCATGATCAGGGCCAGCAGCGCGAAGCCGGCAAAGCCCACGATGGCGAGGCCCAGGAAGGCGGTGTGGCTCCCCAGCCGGTCGGCCATCAGCCCCGCCAGCGAGGTGGAGAGGGCCGCCCCGATCCCCATGGCGGTGCCCACCGCGCCGAGCGCCACGTTGAACCGCCCCGAGCCGCGGGTCACGTCCGAGACCACGAGCGGCACCATCACGCCGAACACCGCCGCCGAGATACCGTCGAAAACCTGAATGGCCACAAGCAGTTCGGGGCTGTCGGTGTAGGCGAAGAGCAGGCCCCGCACGGGCAGGGCGGCGAATCCGACGAGCAGGAGCGGGCGCCGTCCCCAGCGCTCCGCCGCCCGGCCCACCGCCGGCCCCGACACCGCCAGCACCACCTGGGGCACCACGATGC
>JAKONB010000353.1 GCA_022702195.1 Beijerinckiaceae bacterium
CCCGGTGGGAACCCGGGTCGAGGTGCTATGAAGCTGTGTGAGAGCGGGAAGTTTGTCGGTAGGAGCGGGTAGTTTGTCGGCGCCGGTCTACCAAGTTTGTCGGGTCAATCAGAAGCCTCAAGGGGGCAGGAACGCGACCGTGCGAGAAGCGGATGGCCATTCAGGTTTTCTGACCCTCCACGCGTCTCGGTCGCGAACCAGGTTCTGCGTCCAGGATTTGGCTTTGCCCTCGTCGTATCGCTGAATTCAGCCAACGCGGGGACATCGTCCCGCGCATGGATCGAGCCGAGCTTCGAGCGGACGGCCGCTGCCCTCCTCCGGGCACATTCCGAGGGCGTGGAGCCGTTCCGGATGCGGGACCGGAACATCCCGTAATCGGACCCCGCCGTCACGTTGGTTGGCAGGCGGCGCGTATGTCGGCCGGTGGCCTTCCGAATGATGCCGGCGATGATTGGCTTCGAGGCATCTCGTTCGACTTGAGGGTGTCCAGACGACGGCCGCAACCTTGCTCAATGGCGCGAGCGTATCCCGCCGGTGAAGAGGACGGCGGTGATCTGGTTCAGCGACCTGTCGAGCTTCTCCACCTCCTCCGAGGGCCTCGACGCGATCAAGGTCCACGATGTCCTACGCTACCTGATCGACCCGCACGGGAGCCAGGGCGATGTTCTCCAGGACCGTCTTGTGCGGGAACCGGTTGAACTGCTGGAACACCATGTCGACAGAGGTGACGATGGGCACCTTGCGCCATGAGCGGAAGTTGGTCTCCCACCGCGAAAGCGGACGTGGTGCTACCGACCCGACACTGCCGAAGCAGTCGAACTGTATTGGCCTTGGAAGCGGACGTTCGCAGGACGTTGCTAGTCGACTCCGGCAAGCATGGCTTGACCCGTGAGAAAAGGCGGGCTCGAAAGCCCGCCGATCAATGTCCGCGCGACAACAGGTTGGAGGACGGACGCCACACGGAGGTTCGGATCAGTCACGGTCGCAAACAGCCCTCGTCATCCTTGGCGTGAGTGCGACACGCCATTTCTCCGGGACACCGCTAGCGCGCCGGGAAAACTGTTCGCATCGGCTCCGTTGAAGCCGATGCCTTTCGCGAGGTCCGTCAGTTCGGCAGCGTGAAGACGGTGAGCTGACCACCGAGGTTGGTGTAGCTCGACAGGGCCGCGTAGCCGCCCACCGCGCCGAGGCCGGCGTTCGGATCGGTCAGGCCGGCCGCAAGACCGATGCCAGCCCAGCCTCCGACGCCCGACAGAATGGCGAGGTGCTGCTTGCCCTTGTGGGTGTAGGTCATCACGTTGCCGATGATGCCCGAGGCGGTCTTGAACTTGTAGAGTTCCTTGCCGGTTCTGGCGTCGACGGCCTTCAGGTAGCCTTCGAGGGTTCCATAGAACACCACGTCACCGGCGGTGGCGAGAACACCCGACCACACCGAGAACTGCTCCTGATTCGACCACTTGATCTGACCCTTCAGATTGTCCCAGGCGATGAAGTTGCCCATGCCGCCGTGGCTGCCGGGGGCCGGATACATCGAGACGGTCGCGCCGACATAGGGCTGGCCCGGCGTGTAACTCACCCGGAACGGCTCGTAATCCATGCAGACGTGGTTGGTCGGCACGTAGAACAGCTGGGACTTCGGCGAGAACGCCGCAGGCTGCTGGTCCTTGGTACCGAGGGCGGCGGGGCACACGCCCTTCGTGTTGGTATCCTCGCCGTTCTGATCGGTGGAATACTTGGCCTGGACCAGCGGACGGCCGTAGGTCGGTGACGCCTTGTCCAAGTCGACTTTGGAGGCCCAGTTCACCACAGGGTCGAACTTCTCCGCCACCAGCACATCGCCGGTGGCACGGTCCAGGGTATAGGCGAAGCCGTTGCGGTCGAAATGCGTCAGGAGCGGGCGCTCCTTGCCGTCGATTTTCTGATCCGTGAGGATCATCTCGTTGATACCGTCGTAATCCCACTCGTCGTGCGGGGTCATCTGGTAGACCCATTTCGTCATGCCCGTATCGGGGTTGCGGGCGAAGATCGCCATGGTCCACTTGTTGTCGCCCGGACGCTGCTTCGGGTTCCAGGTCGAGGGATTGGCGGTGCCGTAATACACGAGGTCGAGCTTCGGGTCGTAGGAGTACCAGCCCCAGGTCGCCCCGCCGCCGGTCTTCCACTGGTCGCCCTCCCAGCTCTTCAGGGAGGAATCCTTGCCGATCGGCTTGCCGAGCGAGGTGGTCTTCACCGGATCGACGATCATGTCCTCGTCCGTTCCGACGCTGTAGCCGCGCCAGACGCGGTTGCCGGTCTTGGCGTCGTAGGCGGTGATGTGGCCCCGGATGCCGTACTCCGCGCCGGAAATGCCGACGATGATCTTGTCCTTTACCGGCAGCACCGTGGCGGTGTTGGTCTCGCCGATCTTCGGATCACCGTTCTTGACCGACCAGTTCACTTTGCCGGACTTGGCGTCCAGCGAGACCAGGGTGGTGTCGGCCTGATGCAGGATAATGGCGCCGTCCGCATAGGCGAGCCCACGATAGACCGTGTCGCAGCACATCACCGGGATGACCGATGCGTCCTGCTTCGGCTCGTATTTCCAGAGGATCTTGCCTTCGTTGTTGAGGTCGAGGGCATAGACGATGTTGGGGAAGGGCGTGTGGACGAACATCATGTCGCCGATGACGAGCGGCGAGCCTTCGTGGCCGCGCAGCACGCCGGTGGAGAAGTTCCAGGCGACCTGCAGGGTCTTCACGTTGCCGGCGTTGATCTGGTCGAGCTTCGAGTAGCGAGTGTTGGCGTAGTCGAGCGTCTGCAGCACCTGCTGGCTGGGGTCCTGGCTGCGCTTGAGCACATCGTCGTTGGCCAGTGTGGCGGTGGCACCCGCAGCCGCGAGGCCCAAGCCGAGAAGGCAAGCGTATTTCATGGATTTCCTCCCGTCGCCGGCTGCCTTCTTCGATGATCTCGCGGAGCAGCCCGACGGACCGGACGCTACGGACCCGCCCGGACCCCAGGTAGGGCAAGATCCCCGTCGTCGATTGGGCATTTTGCCTGATCGACGGCGGAGCACCTTGCCAGCATCCCGCTATTGCGTGCCTCTTCCTCGCGGGATGCGGGGAGCGTCGAGGGTATGGGTCTCTTCATCGGGCTGATCCTCCGGGTGGCCGCCGTGGTGCTGCTCTGCCTGAGCCTTGCCACGGCCTGGGTCGTCGCCGAGGTCCACCAGGGCCTTCGCGAGGACACGGCGGCGTCGGCCGACCGGGTGGTCCGCGAAGCGCAGGAACTCGCGTGGCGCGAATTGACCTGGCGCGGCAGCACCGGGCGTTTCGCCAAGTACGCTTTTCCGGATTGGCGCAGCTCGCACACCCTGCGGTTCATCAGCCCCGGGAACTGCGTCGCCCTGACCTGGGCGGGTGAAGCGACGCTTCAGCAATGCAGCGGCCTGGAGACGACAGGCGGGCCGGCGCCGGCCTGGTTCGAAGGACTCTATCGCGCGGCCTTCGGCGACATCGCGCCGATCCGCCGGGTGGTGACCCTGAACCGCAGGGAGGCCGGCACCGTCGTGACGACGCCCGACCGGGGCGCAGCCGTTCGCCAGGTCTGGCGGCAGGTGCGCGTGCTGATGGCGGCGGCCGCCGCCATGGCCGGCGGCATTGCCCTCCTCGCCACGCTCGTGATCGGTGTCGCCCTGCGGCCGGCGCGGGTCATCACCCGAGGGCTCGGACGGATGGAGCGGGGCGATCACGCCACGAGGCTGCCCCGTTTCCGAGCGCAGGAGTTCGACGGCATCGCGCAAGCCGTCAATGCCCTGAGCGCGCGACTTCAGCATACCACCGTCGAGCGGACTGCCCTGACCCGGCGTCTCTTCGCCGTACAGGAAGAGGAGCGCCGCGCGCTCGCCAGGGATCTTCACGACGAGTTCGGACAATGCCTCACCGCCACGGGCGCCTTGGCCCGCGCCATCGAGGCGGAGGCGACCGATCGCCCGGCGCTGCGAGACGACGCCCACGCGATCGGCCGGATCACCCGTGACATGATGGGGACGCTGAAGGGCGCGCTCGCTCGTCTGCGCCCGCCGGACCTCGATGAGTTCGGCCTTGAGCACGGATTGCGCCGCCTCGTCTCGACGTGGCCAGGACGCAGCGCGAAACCCGTCGCTTTCAACCTGAGCTTCGCCGGGGACCTGTCCACGTTGAGCGGACCGATGGCCCTCAGCATCTACCGCATCGTGCAGGAGTGCCTGACCAATGCCGTTCGCCACGGGCGGCCAACCCGGGTGGATGTCAGGATCGTTCGGACGCTGGATCTGGTGGAACTTGATGTCGTGGACGATGGCGGGGGCGACGCGGTGCTCGTGGAGACCGGCCGCGGCCAGGGCGTCCTCGGCATTCGAGAGCGGATCGGGGCTCTCGGCGGAACCCTGTGTATCAACACTGCCCCCGGCGGCGTCAGCATCGAAGCGACGATTCCGTGCGAGCCCAGCGCGGGCCAACCGCCAAGTCGAACGGACGAGATGGCCGATCAAGACCTGGCGTTGACGGAACTTGCCGCGTGAACGGGATCGCGATCTTGCTCGTGGACGATCATCCGGTCGTGCGTGAGGGCTACCGCCGCCTACTGGAGCGTCAGCCGGGATATCGCGTCGTGGCCGAAGCCGAGACGTCGGCCGAGGCCTACCGGGCCTACAAGGCGAGCAGCCCGACGGTGGTGATCATGGATCTGGCCCTGCCAGGACCGAGCGGCCTGGAGGCGGTCCGCCATATCCGGCAATGGGATCCGCGCGCCCGCATCCTGGTGTTCACCATGCATCAGGGGGCGGCCTTCGCCTTGAAGGCCTTCGAGGCAGGGGCCGCAGGCTACGTCACCAAGAGCAGTGCACCCGAGGAACTGGTCCGATCGGTCGCACTCGTAGCCCGTGGCGGACAGGCCGTCAGCGCCGACATCGCCCAGGAACTCGCTGCGGAACGACTCGGCGGCAAGCGCTCGCTGCTGGACGAACTCGCTCCACGGGAGGTCGAAGTGCTTCAACTCGTGGCCTCCGGCATGACGACGGAGGCCATTGCCACAGCGCTTAACCTGAGCCCGAAGACCATTCAGAACTATCACTATGGCATCAAGGCGAAACTGGGGGCTCGCAACGATGCCCATTTGGTCTGGCTGGCTATCGACGCGGGCCTCATCCGGCCGGGCGTTCTCCATGATCACACCTGATCGAGAAGCAGACCGTTGCGACGCTGCGCTTTCCCATGCGACGGAGGAGCGACCGGCTCCTCCCCATGCGTGGTCGACCGTCCGGCCCTCAGGGGGCGACCGAGGAATGCGCCGCCTGGAGCAGGTCGGTCGCTAGCTTCTCGTCGTTGACGGCGCGCGCCAGGACGACAGCTCCGACGAGCGTCGACAGCGTCGCGAGGGATTTTTGCCGGCGTCGCTCCCGCGATGCCTTGGGTGTGAGGTTGGCAAGGATGGAAGCCAGACGCTCGACCCCATGGGTGAACCGTGTCCGGACGGGGCTGCCCTGCGCTTCCCGCGAGACGTCGTTCGCCAGGGCCGCGAGAGGACATCCCTTGCCCGGCGTCTGGACGTGCGCCAGTGACAGGTAGTTCGCCAGGATGGTGTCCACGTCCCCGCGCCTGTCCTCACTGAGCGCGGCATCGAATGCCTCGACAGCCAAAGCATCCTTGTTGGCGAACTGGCCGTAGAAGCCGCCATGGGTCAGACCGGCGGAGGCCATGATGTCGGCGACGCCGACCCCGTTGAGGCCGCGCTCACGAAACAGGGACGCCGCGACCTCGACGACGCGCTGACGGTTGAGCCTTGCCTGCTCCTGCGAAACTCTCGGCATACCCTGATCCTTCGGCCGTCCACCATCATACATAGATGTATTTCGTCATCTAAAGAAGGGTCGGCGTTGCAGCTTTGCCCTTGAAGGCCTGGGAACCGACAATCGACCGGCCTGCGCGAGGGGGCGGAGCGCAGGCCGGCCGTCGTACGGCACGGCCTTTGGCAAGGCGAGCGGTCCTCGGATGTCCCACAAGCGGGGCAAGACCTTCTTCCAAGCCGCCTTACGACTTGGCCAGAAGTGGCTGCCCGCCGGCGACCGATGCGACGACTTCCGCCTTCGGCTCGCGCGCTACCCGGAACCACAGTGCGTAAAGAGCAGGCAGGAACAGGAGGGTGAGCAGGGTACCGACACCGACGCCGCCGATCAGGACGTAGGCCAGGGCCCCCCAGAACACCGAGTGGGTGAGCGGGATGAAGGC
>JAKONB010000367.1 GCA_022702195.1 Beijerinckiaceae bacterium
ACCTTCAGGGTCTCCAACTGCGAGAGGTCGCCGCGCAGGCGCTCGGGCAGCATCACCCGGATCGGCACCTGCCGGTCGACGGCGTTGAACTTGGCGAGGTTGGCGCCGATATCGCCGATGGTCCCGACCCGGACGGTCTCGGCGATGAGGTCAGTGGAGACCCCGAGATCCGCCGCCACCCCGGCCTTGGGCCGGATGCGGATCTCGGTGCGGTCGAGGGGGGCGGTGGAGAGCACGTTGACGAGGTGGGGCACCTGCGCCGCCTCGCGCTGGAGCCGCGCCGCCGTCTCGGCCACCACCGCCTTGTCGGGACCCGACACGATCAGGGTGACGTCGCGCTGCCCGCTCTCGCGCAGGGTCCAGAACCGGATGTCGGGCTCCTGGCGCAGGATCGCCCCGACCGCGACATCCACCTGCTTCTGGGTGCGGTGGCGGGTGTTCTTCGGCGTCAGGTTGATGGTGAAGGTGGCCAGCCGCACCTCCTTCTTACCCGGCAATTGCCGGCCGCCATCCACGAAGACGCTGCGCACCTCCGGCAGGGTCTTGATCCGCGCGACCAGCCCGTCGGTGACCCGGGTGGTGTCGGCCAGACGCGCGCCGGGCGGAAGCTCCACGACGAAGATGGTGCGGGCCGCGTCTTCCGCCGGCAGGAAGCCCGCCGGCAGCAGCCCGGTGGACATGATGGAGGCGGCAAAGCACGCCAGACCCAGCGCCAGGGTGATGAACTTGTGGCGCACCGACCACGCCACCACGCGGGTATAGGCGCGCATGATCGCGCCCTCGCGCGCATGGTCGGGGCCGTGGTCGCGCAGGAAATAGGCGGCCAGCAGCGGCGTGATCAGCCGCGCCACCAGCAGCGACATGAACACCGCCGCCGCGATGGTGAGGCCGAACTGCTTGAAATACTGGCCGGCGATGCCGCTCATGAACGAGACGGGGGCGAAGATCGCCATGATGGTCGCCGTAATGGCGATGACCGCCAGACCGATCTCGTCGGCGGCCTCGAGCGCGGCGCGGTAGGGCGATTTGCCCATGCGCATGTGACGCACGATGTTCTCGATCTCCACGATGGCGTCGTCCACCAGGATGCCGGTCACCAGGGTGATGGCGAGCAGGCTCACCGCGTTGAGCGAGAAGCCCAGCGTGTTCATGATCCAGAAGGTCGGCAGCACCGAGAGCGGCAGCGCGATGGAGGCGATCAGGGTGGCGCGCCAGTCGCGCAGGAAGAGGAACACCACGATCACCGCCAGGGCGGCGCCTTCCACGAGGCTGAGCATCGCCGAGTGGTAATTGCCCACCGTGTTGGTCACCGAGGTGTCGATCAGGTCGAAGCGCACGCCCGGATGCTTGGCGCGCAGCTCGTCGATCTTCTTGCCCACCGCGACGGCCACCTCGGCGTCGCTGGCGCCGGTGGAGCGCGAGATCGCGAAGGCCACCACCGGCTCGCCGTTGAAGCGCGCGAAGGTGCGCGGCTCCTCCGAGCCGTCCACCAGGGTGGCGAGTTCGTCGAGGCGGACCTTGCGGTTGCCGGGCACGATGATTGAGGTCTGGGCCAGGGTGTCGAGGCTGGCGGCCCCCGCCAGCGTCCGGATCGACTGTTCCTGGCCGCCGAGTTCGCCGCGCCCGCCCGCCATGTCGGCCGAGGTCAGGCGCAGCTGCCGGTTCACGTCCGCCGCCGTGATGCCGAGCGCCAGCAGGCGGTCGGGTTTCAGGGTGACGCGGATCTCGCGGGCGACGCCGCCGAGGCGCTCGACCCCGCCCACCCCCTTCACGCCCTGGATCTGGCGGGCGATGACGTCGTCGATGAGCCAGGACAGGTCCTCGGGCGTCATCGCCGGCGCCGAGGCGCCGTAGATCATGATCGGCAGGCCGGCGATCTCGACCCGGTTGATGATCGGCTCGTCGATGGTGCGCGGCAGGTTCACCCGCACCTTGGAGATCGCGTCCTTGACGTCGTTCACCGCCCGGTCGGTGTTGGTCTCCAGCCGGAACTCGATGGTGGTGGCCGAGGAGCCCTCCGCGATGGTGGAGATGACGTGCTTGACGCCCTTCACCCCGGCCACCGCGTCCTCCACCACCTTGGTGACCTGGGTCTGCAACTCGGACGGGGCCGAGCCGGCCTGGGTCACCGTCACGGCGACGATGGGGATGTCGATGTTGGGGAAGCGGGTGATCGGCAGCGCCCGGAAGCTGACGAGCCCCAGCACCATCAGCACCAGGAACAGCACCAGGGAGGTGATCGGCTTGCGGATCGCCCAGGCGGAAACGTTCAGGCGCATCGCGTCGACTCTCGGGGCTCAGCGGGCATCGGCGGATTTCGTCGGCAGGGCGACCGCACGGACCCGGTCGCCGTCCCGCAGGAAGCTGCTGGCGCGGGCGACCACGGCCTCGTCGGCGGAGAGGCCCGAGCGCGCCTCCATGACGTTGTCGGCGGACAGGCCCGGCACGATGCGGCGCGCCTCGACGCGATCGCCCGCGACCACGAACACGCTGGCGCCCCCATCCGCGCCGTAGAGCACGGCCGAGAGCGGGACCGCGACGCTCTTGCGTCGCGACACCTCGACCTTGCCGCGGGCGAAGGCCCCGATGCGCAGGGCCGGATCGTCGGCCAGGGTGATCCGCACCCGCCCGAGCCGGGTCGCCCGGTCGATCTCCGGATCGATGCGCCGGACCTTGCCGGTGAGCGTGCGGCCCTCGTCCCAATCGAGCCGCACGGGATCGCCGACCTTGAGGCGCGGCATCCAGGTCTCGGGGACCTCGCCCTCCAGCTCGATCTCGCCGCGCGCGATCAAGCGGAACAGCGGCTCGCCCACGGCGCTGGCAGTGGCGCCGACCCGGGCGGTGCGGCGGCTGACGATGCCGGCTTCCGGCGCGCGGATCTCGGTGCGCGCCCGCCGCAGCGTGATTTCGGAGGCCTGAGCCCGCGCGGTGGCCAGATCGGCCTCGGCCAGCTGCAG
Organism: Beijerinckiaceae bacterium; assembly: GCA_022702195.1. Classification (GTDB taxonomy): domain Bacteria; phylum Pseudomonadota; class Alphaproteobacteria; order Rhizobiales; family Beijerinckiaceae; genus Methylobacterium. The sequence continues at coordinate 2,958 of JAKONB010000367.1, forward strand.
GCCGCCTTTCGCAGCGGCCAGGCGGCCCTCGGCGCCCTGGGCGGCGGAGACCCGCTGCTCCAGGGTGACGGCCGTGGTGTTGCCGGTGCGCACGAGGCTGCGGGCGCGCTCCAGCGCCTGCTGCGCCTCCACCTGCGCGGCCTCGGCCTGCACGATCTGGCTGCGGGCCTGGACGATGGCGGCCTGGGCCTTGGCGATCGCCGCGGCGTTGGAGGCCTCCTGGGTCAGGATCATCTCCAGCGACAGGCGGGCGAGCGGCTGGCCGCGCTCGACCCGCGCCCCCTCCTCCACCAGGAGTTCGGTGATGCGCAGGCCCTCGATCTCCGGCGCCACCAGGATCTCGTCGCGCGGGACCAGGGTGCCGCTGACCACGGCCTGTTCCACCACCTCGCGCATCGCCGCCGGCACCACGGTCACGGCCGGGGCCAGCGCGGCGGGATCGGGCACGGCGGCCGTCTCGGCGGCGGCGGCGCCGGACGCGGCCAGGAGGGCGGCCGCG
>JAKONB010000385.1 GCA_022702195.1 Beijerinckiaceae bacterium
TGGGCTGGCTCAATCGCATGACCCAGTTCAAGGACAAGGCCGGCAAGGACCGCGAGAACGCGAGCATCGGGCTCTACGACTATCCCGTGCTCATGGCCGCCGACATCCTGGCCTATCGCGCCACCCATGTGCCGGTGGGCGAGGACCAGAAGCAGCATCTCGAACTGACCCGCGACATCGCCCAGAAGTTCAACAACGACTTTTCGGAGTCGATCGCCGCGCACGGCCACGATGCGGGCGCAGGGCTCTTCCCCGTCACCGAGCCGCTGATCGGCGGCCCGGCCGCCCGGGTGATGTCCCTGCGCGACGGCACCAAGAAGATGTCGAAGTCGGACGCGTCCGACAATTCGCGCATCAACCTCACGGACGATGCCGACGCCATCGCCGCCAAGGTGCGCAAGGCCAAGACCGACCCGGACGCCCTCCCCTCCGAGGTGGCGGGCCTGGCCGGGCGCCCCGAGGCCGACAACCTCGTGGGCATCTTCGCCGCCCTCAAGGATGTGAGCCGCGAGGCGGTGCTGGCCGACTATGGCGGCGCGCAATTCTCCGGGTTCAAGGGTGCCCTCGTGGATCTCGCGGTGGAGAAGCTGGCGCCGATCAATGCCGCGATGAAGCGCCTCACGGCCGATCCCGGCCATATCGATGCGGTGCTGGCCGACGGCGCGGCGCGCGCCGAGGCCATCGCGGCACCGACCCTGGATGCGGTCAAGGACATCGTCGGCTTCGTCCGGCGCGGGCCGCGCCTCACGGCGGTGCGGTGATGATCCGGGCGCTGGTCTTCGACGTCTTCGGGACGCTCGTCGACTGGCGTTCCGGGGTGGCCCGTGAGGCCGCGCGCCTGCTCGCTCCCCACGCGCCGGCGCTGGATGCCGGCGCCTTCGCGGATGCGTGGCGCGGCCGTTACACCCCCTCGATGGAGCCCGTGCGCTCCGGCGCGCGCCCTTACGTCGATCTCGACGTGCTCCATGGGGAGTCGCTGCCCGAGGTGCTGGCGCAGTTCGGCCTCGCGGGGGTGCCCGAGGCGGTGCGCGCCGAACTCGTGCAGGCGTGGCACCGGCTCGATGCGTGGCCGGAGGTCCCGGCCGCCGTCGCGCGCCTGCGCGGCCCCCATCTTCTGGCGCCCAACTCGAACGGGCATGTGCGGCTGATGGTGGATCTGGCCCGGCGCAACGGCCTGATATTCGACGCGGTCCTGGGCGGCGGCTATTCGCGCGATTACAAGCCGAAGCCGGCGCTCTACCGCGACGCGGTGGCGGCCCTCGGCTTTGCCCCGGCGGAGACCCTGATGGTCGCCGCCCATTCGGGCGACCTCGCGGCGGCGGCGCGCCACGGCCTGTCCACCGCCCATATCGCCCGACCGCACGAGCACGGCCCGGCGGGCGGCGAGACCGCGCCCAGCGTCCCCGTCACCTACGCGGCCCGGGACCTCGCGGATCTGGCCGACCAGCTCGGCTGCTGACGACGCAGGAGAAGGGGCGCACGATGGCCGATTGGAACCCCGCCCTCTACACCCGCTTCGAGGAGGAGCGCACCCGCCCGGCGGCCGAACTCCTCGCCCGGGTGCCCCTCGAGAAGCCGCGCTTGATCTACGATCTCGGCTGCGGCCCCGGCAATTCCACGGCGCTGATCGCCGCCCGCTTCCCCGACGCGGAGGTGATCGGCCTCGATACCTCGCCGGCCATGCTGGAGAGCGCGCGGCAACGCCTGCCCGGTCTCGCCTTCGCGCAGGCCGACGCCGCGACCTGGAGCCCCGAGCGGGCGCCGGACCTGATCTACGCCAACGCCGTGTTGCAATGGCTGCCCGACCATCCGGTGCTGCTGCCCCGGCTGTTCGGCCTGCTGGCGCCGGGCGGCGTGCTCGCCGTGCAGATGCCCGACAACCTCGCCGAGCCCTCGCACCGGCTGATGCGCGAGACCGCCTCCGCCGGTTCTTGGGCGGGGGCGATCGGCGACCCGGCCCTGGCCGGGCGGCTCGGCCGCATGCTGGAGCCGGCCGGATATTACGATGTGCTGGCGCCGCTCGCCGCCGCTTTGGATGTCTGGCGCACCGCCTATCACCACCGGATGGCGGATGCGGAGGCCATCGTCGATTGGGTGAGCGCCACGGGCCTGCGGCCGTTCCTCGATCCGCTGGACCCGGAGCAGAGAGCCGGGTTCCTGGCCGCCTACGCGGCGGCGATCGAGGCCGGCTATCCGGCCCGCGCGGACGGACGACGCCTGCTCGCCTTCCCCCGGGTGTTCATCGTCGCGCGCCGGGCGCCGTGACGGATCGCCCGGTGCCCGCGGTGCCGGTCAGCTCGCCCGCACCACCACCTCCACGAGGTTGGCGCCCCCCGAGCGGATCCCGGCCTCGATCGCCGGGGCGATGTCGGCGGCCCGGGTCACCCGCCGCGACGGTACCCCCATGGAGGTGGCCAGCGCCGGAAAGTCCACGCGCGGTTCGGTGAGGTCCATGGCGATGAAGCGGTTGGCCCGCACCGAGGCGTAGTGCGACTGCCCCTTCATGAAGTTCTTCAGGATGTTGTACTCGGCGTTGTTGATCACCACGAAGGTGACCGGCAGTTTTTCGTGCGCGGCGGTCCACAGGGCCTGAGGCGAGTACATCGCCGCCCCGTCGCCGACGACGCAGACCACGGGCGCCCGGTCGATGCCGAGCGAGAAGCCCACCGCCGCCGGCATGCCCCAGCCGAGCACGCCGCCGCGCATCGCCGCGTATTGGTGGACGGAATCGCTGTTCAGGAAGGTGCGCAGGTGGGTGAGCGTCGCCGGCGCCTCGTCGATGATCGTGGTCTGCGCCCCCACCGCCCGGGCCACCTCGCGGGCGGCCACCAACGGCGCGATCACCGGATCGTCGAAGGCGGCGTCGGCCGCGGCGGCGAGGCTCGCCCGCCGCTTGGTCCGGGCCGCCTCCGCCTGCGCGCGCAACGCCGCGAAGGCGGCGGCGTGGGGGGCCACGCGCGGCGCCAGCAGCGGCAGCAGCGCGTTCAGGGAGGCCTGGATGTCCCCCACCGTCGACAGGCTGGTGGCGTAGGTGCGCCCGAGGTCGCGGACATCCGCCGAGAGCTGGAACACCTGCGTCCCCGGCGGCACCGCCGAAACTTCCGAATAGAGGATGGTGATCAGCGACTTGCCGCCCAGCGCGAAGACCGCGTCGTAGCGCCCGAGGATGTCGGCGATGGCGTCGGCCCGGGTGGG
>JAKONB010000408.1 GCA_022702195.1 Beijerinckiaceae bacterium
CGGGTGGCGGTGGGGAAGGTGGCGCCCTCGCCGAAGCCGAGCAGGACGCGCGCCAGGAAGAGGCTGACCAGACCGCCGACGAGCCCGGTGACGATCGTGGCCGAGGCCCAGATCACGCCGCAGACCAGCAGGGTGCGCCGCGCGCCGAACTTGTCGCCCACCGATCCGCCGATCACCTGAAAGATGGCGTAGGGATAGGCGAAGGCCGAGAGGATCAGGCCGAACTGGGTGTTCGACAGGCCGAGATCCTTGATGATCACGCTGCCGGCGGTAGCGATGTTCACGCGGTCGAGATAGGTGATGAAGTACATCAGGCAGAGCAGCATCAACACGACGTTCGATGCCGAGACGTGTTTGCGGGGCGTGGCCATGGGCGTCCTCCAGGGAAGGGCAGGGGCGAACGCGCGATCTGCGTCGGGCTGTTCGCGGGGAGCGGCCGCCCGAGCGGGCTCCGCGCCGGAAGGCTGGTGGACGAGGACCAGAGCATCGTCCCGAAAGGTGGCCTCCGGCTTTCGGAGACAGACGATGCAGAACTCGGAACTTGGAGCCTCGTCCCGGATCCGATTTTCGGAACGCGGCTCTAGTCGTCGCGGCCGGATTGGAGGCTCGTCATGGCGGCGAGCACGCCGCCGCGCTGATGTGGCACGTCGGCCGCCTTCAGACCCATCTCGACACCCGACAGGGCGCCCATCAGCGTCAGCTCATTGCATTCCCCCAGATGTCCGATGCGGAAGACCTTGCCGGCGAGCTTGGCGAGGCCGGCCCCGAGGGACATGTCGAATTGCTCCAGGACCACCTTGCGGAACGCATCGGCATCGTGGCCGTGCGGCATCACCACGGCGGTGAGGACGGGGGAATACTCGGCCGGCTCCTGGCACAGCACCTCCAACCCCCACCCCTGGACCGCCGCGCGGGTGGCGGCGGCGAGACGCCGATGCCGGGCGAAGAGTTCGGGCAGCCCCTCCTCGCGCATCATCGCGATGGCCTCGCGCAGCCCATACAGCAGGGTGGTGGCCGGGGTGTAGGGGAAGTAGCCGTTGGCGTTCGGCTTGAGCATCTCCGCCCAATCCCAGTAGGAGCGTGGCAGGGTGTTGGTCTTCGACGCAGCGAGCGCCTTCTCGGAAATCGCCGTGAAGCCGAGGCCCGGCGGCAGCATCAGCCCCTTCTGCGAGCAACTCACCGCGACGTCGACGCCCCATTCGTCGTGGCGGTACTCGGCCGAGCCGAGACCCGAGATCGTGTCGACCAGCAGGAGGGCCGGATGGCTGGCCCGATCGATCGCCGCGCGGATCTCGGCGATGCGGCTGGTGGCCCCCGTGGAGGTCTCGTTGTGGATCACCATCACGGCCTTGATCCGGTGGGCGCGGTCCTCGGCGAGTTTGGCCTCGACCACCGCCGGGTCGGCGCCCCGCCGCCAGTCGCCCGGCACGAAATCGACCTGGATGCCCCAGCGCGCCGCCATCTGACGCCAGAGGGTGGCGAAATGGCCGGTCTCGAACATCAGCACCGTATCGCCGGACGACAGCGTGTTGACGATGGCCGATTCCCAGGCGCCGGTGCCGGAGGAGGGGTAGATCACCACCGGCCCCTCGGTCTGGAAGATCGCCCGGCACCCCTCCAGCACCTCGCGCCCGAGCTGGCCGAATTCGGGTCCGCGATGGTCGATCACCGGCATGTCCATGGCGCGCATCACGCGCTCGGGGACGGGACTCGGTCCCGGAATGTGCAGGAAATGCCGGCCGGTGCGTGCGGTCATGCGCGATCTCCGTGGCAGAGGCCCGCCGATTCGCGCCCCGAAACTCGGATGAAATTGCATTCATTTTTTTGGCGATGACAAGCATTATCTTGCACGTACTTCGGCGGGGCCGATTGCAACGCATTGCAACACTCCGGCTCGACGGCCTGCAACGTGGCTGCTAGCGTTGCAGCAAATGGCAGTTCCGTTGCACCCATGTGCGGTGATGCAGAGTGATTCGGGGGATCTGAGGTTGTCGGCACAGGTCACGTCGCTCGTGCGCTCGTTGCATGGCGAGGTGCTGGAGCGGCTGCGGGATTTCATCGTCGAGGGCAATATCCTGCCGGGCGCGCGGATCCCCGAGCGGCTGCTGTGCGACCGGTTCGGCATCTCGCGGACCCCCCTGCGCGAGGCTCTGAAGGTGCTGGCCTCCGAGGGGTTGGTCGAGCTGCTGCCCAATCGCGGGGCGCGGGTGCGGCTGATCGACGGGCAGGAACTGGTCGAACTCTTCGATGTGATGGGCTGTCTGGAAGCTCTGGCCGGACGATTGGCCTGCGAGAAGATCACGCCGGGCGAATTCGACGCGATCGAGCGGCTGCATCACGAGATGTACGGCCATTATCTTCAGCGAAACCTACACGGCTACTTCGCCTGCAACCAGGCAATCCACGACCGGATCGTCCTGGCAGCCGACAATGCGACCTTGCGGGCGACGTATACGAATTTCGCCGGGCGGCTGCGGCGGGTCCGCTACGCCGCGAATCTCGACGCGGATCGCGACCGCTGGGGCGAGGCCATGCGCGAGCACGAGGAGATCCTCGACGCCCTGCGCCGCCGGGCGGGGGATGCCTTGAGCGACATCCTGTTCCGGCACCTGCGCAACAAACGCAGGGCCGCCGTCCACCGCGAAACCGAAACCCTCCTCTGCAACGCAACGCTGACTGCAACAAAACGGTAATGTTGCAGCCGAATCCCGCCCGCGTTGCAGACATGTTGCAATGCGGGCAATGCATTATATTTCTAAACCCGTCATCGGCGTTTGCATGCAATATCGGTCCAATCAATGTGGGCCGGCGCGCGACGCTCTCGCTTCGATCTCCTGGACCATCGACCGGATCACCGTCGTCGCGTGGTCGATGCCGGCACGGTCCACGTCGAGATGCGTGGTGATCCGGATCTGATGTGCGCCGATCGCCCGGACCCGCACGCCCTGCGCGAGGCAGGCCTCGGCGAAGGCGGACGCGGTCAGCCCGAGCCCCCGCACCGAGAAGCACAGGATGTTCGATTGCCCGGCGCTCGGATCGAAGATCAGGCCGGGGAGATCGGCGATCGCCCCATGCAGGAGGCGGATATGGGCATTGTCTCGGGCCAGTTCCGCCACGTGATGGTCGAGGGCATAGAGACCGGCCGCGGCGAGCACGCCCGATTGGCGCATGGCGCCGCCGAGGCGGTATTTCCAGCGCCAGGCCTCCGCGATGAAGCCCTCCGTCCCGCACAAAACGGCGCCGACCGGGCAGCCGAGCCCCTTGCTGAGATCGAGCCAGACGCTGTCGAAGCCGCGCGCGTAATCCGCGGCCGGAATGCCGGTGGCCACCACCGCGTTGAGCAGGCGCGCCCCGTCGATATGAGCCATCAGCCCCCGCTCATGGGCGATGTCGCGGATGCGGCGCATGGCGTCTAGGGACCAGACTGTGCCGCCGCTGAAGCTCGTGGTCTGCTCCACCGAGACCAGGGACGAGCGCGGCGCCGTGCGGGCCGGCGCGCGGATCGCGGCCTCGAACGCCTCCGGCGCGAAGATGCCGGCCGGGGTGCGCAGGGGCGCCACCGAGACGCCGCCGATGGCCGCGGCCCCGGCGGCCTCGGTGTTGTAGATATGCGATTGGTCGTCGACGATGATCTCGTCGCCGGGCCGCGTATGGACCAGGATCGAGACGAGGTTGCACATCGTGCCGGACGGCATGAACAAGCCGGCCTCCTGGCCCAGGAGCTCCGCCACCCGCGCGCACAGGGCCAGGGTGGTCGGGTCGGAATTCGATTGCTCGTCCCCCACCTCAGCGCGGGCCATGGCCTCGCGCATGCCCGGGGTGGGCCGCGTCTGGGTGTCGCTGAACAGGTCGATGATCACGCGGGAGCTTCCCTTGCACGGGGTTTCGGGTCGGCGCTTCGGCCACGATGGCGAGAGGGGGGCTGGCAGCCGTCGGAGCGCTTCATAGAACCCAAGACAACGTACCGCTTTCGGCTTTCCAATGATCTGAGCATGCGCATCGAAGTCCCGGAGGTCGAGTCCGCTGCGACGGTCCCCCGTCCGAAACCAATTCAGGCGTTGCGGGTATCGCTCAGGGCGGCGTTGCCGGTCTCACCTTCGCCCGCCAGCATCGGCTCAACGGCCTCAGTGAGCAAAGCCGCCCGGGACACGGGATCACACCCGGCGCAGAGCTTCAGGCTGTCCTTGCTGTCGCGTCTCAGGACCGTCAGCGCGCCCCCGCATTCCATGCAGAGCGCCTTTGCCTCGCCGTTATCCTTCTGTTGCCGGCGCTGGGTGCCGAGACGTAGGACGAGGATGCTTTCATGACAGCGGGAAGGACGGCCGATTGGCCGGTCCCAGGTCTTTGCGAACCTCCCGCAACCCGCTCTTCGTCAGCCTGAAATCCAAATCCGCTCAGCCTGATCTGGTGCGGGCTTCCTCTGATCCCGGACAGGCATGCGGAGAGACGACAGCCCCTCAACAGCCGAAACAGAACGGCCAGCCTCTTCGACATCGTCGGGCGGCTCACGGGGCAGGGTGTCACGTCGGACGCGGCCATCGTTCGACCGAACCGCAACACCACCCTATCAC
>JAKONB010000418.1 GCA_022702195.1 Beijerinckiaceae bacterium
GCCGAGGATGTGGCGGCGATCGCGGCCGGGCTCAAGGCCGTGCGCGACGAAATCAAGGGCGGCGGCTTCGTGTTCAAGCGCGAGCTCGAAGACATCCACATGTCGGTGGAGAGCCGGCTCACCGAGCTCGTCGGCACTACCGCCGGGCGCCTGCACACCGCGCGCTCGCGCAACGATCAGGTCGCCACCGACATGAAGCTGTGGGTGCGCGACACCCTCGACAGCCTCGACGAACAGGCGGCCGGCCTCCAGAGGGCGCTGGCCGAGAAGGCGCTGGCCCATGCCGACGCGGTGATGCCGGGCTTCACCCACCTGCAATCGGCCCAGCCGGTCACCTTCGGGCACCATTGTCTCGCCTATGTGGAGATGCTGGCCCGCGACCGTGGCCGGTTCCGCGATGCCCGTGCCCGGCTGAACGAGTGTCCGCTGGGCGCCGCCGCGCTCGCCGGCACCTCGTTCCCCATCGACCGGCACGCCACGGCGGAGGCGCTGGGCTTCGACCGGCCCACCGCCAATTCGCTCGATTCAGTGGCCGACCGCGATTTCGCGCTGGAATCGCTCTCCGCCGCCTCCATCTGCGCGATCCACCTGTCGCGCTTCGCCGAGGAGCTGGTGGTCTGGACCTCCGCGCAGTTCAACTTCGTGCGCCTGTCGGACGGCTACACCACCGGCTCGTCGATCATGCCGCAGAAGCGCAATCCCGACGCGGCCGAGCTGGTGCGGGCCAAGAGCGGCCGGGTGATCGGCGCGCTCACCGGCCTGCTCATCGTGATGAAGGGGCTGCCGCTCGCCTATTCGAAGGACATGCAGGAGGACAAGGAGGGCACGTTCGACGCGCTCCAGGCCCTGTCCCTGTGCCTCGCCGCCATGACCGGCATGGTGAAGGATCTCGAACCCAATGCCGAGGTGCTCGCCCGCGCCGCCGGCTCCGGCTACGCCACCGCCACGGATCTGGCCGATTGGCTGGTGCGCGAACTCGGCCTGCCGTTCCGCGAGGCGCACCACGTCACCGGCCGGCTGGTGGGCGTCGCCTCGGCCAAGGGCGTCGGACTGGAGGAACTCTCCCTACCTGAGATGCAGGCGGCCGAGCCCCGCATCACCGACGCGGTCTACGCTGTTCTCGGCGTGGCGAATTCGGTGGCGAGCCGCACCAGCTATGGCGGCACCGCGCCCGACAATGTGCGCGATCAGGCCAACCGCTGGCTCGCACGTCTGTCCACAGGGACGACCTGAAAAAAGCGGGGCCGGGCGGGGAAAAAGCGGGGCCGGGACCGTGCGTTCACGGTTCGGCTATGTGATCCTGCCTACCAGAAGCTCGACCGTTCGGAGATCGTGAAGATGCCTGTCGAGAGTTGTCTGCCGCCCGAGGAGACCGATGCCCTCGCGGCGCAGGCCACGGCCCTGATCGACGCTGCCCTCGGCCGGCTGCCGCCCGAGGCACGCGCGGCGTTCTGGGCCTCGGTGCGCAAGTGCTACAACACGCCCTACAACGATCCCAAGCCCCGGCCCCTGCCCGGGCGCCCGCCCGGCGAGCTTCTGGTGGCGTCTCAGACGGCGCGGATCGAGCGGGTCCAGCCCGACCTGTCCCCGCGGGATGCCGGCCGGATGCCGGTGGCGATGGCGGCCATTCCGGGCGTCGTCGCGTTCGCCGAGGTGAACCCGTCATAGAGATCGCCTTTTCAGGCCCGGCGCCGCCTGTGCCGCAATTCCGGACGATTGACAGGGTTCTTCCTGCCGAGATGTCCACAGGGTTCCCACATGTTGCCTGACTTCCGTCGCTGCCTCCTCGTCGGGGCCTCGGCCGTGCTCCTCGCCGGCCCGGTCCCGTCGCCGTTCGGTTCGGTGGGATCGACCCCGGCCCTGGCGCAGCAGGAGGCTGCCCCCGAGGCAGCCGAGGCCTCCACGAAGAAGCGCCACGGCCGGGGGCGTGAGAAGAAGGCCATCACGGCCCCCGGCATGCAGCAGGCGACGCCGGTGGCGATCTTCGGCGACTGGAACGTGTTCGCCAACGGCCAGGGCAAGACCCGCGTCTGCTACGCCATCGCTCAGCCGCAGAGCCGGTCCCTCAAGACCCTGAAGCGCGACACCGCCTATCTGTTCGTGACGATCCGCAAGGCCGAGAACGTCGCCAACGAGGTCGCCGTGATGCTGGGCTTCCCGGGCAAGCCCGCCAGCAGTCAGGGCAAGGCGACGGCTGCCGCCGCGCCCACCGATCCGGTCCTGCTCATCGGCAATGCCCGCTACGGCCTCGTGATCAAGGACGAGAACGCCTGGCTGCAGAACCCGTCCGAGGAGACCCGCCTCGTCACCGAAATGACCCGCACCGCCAAGCTCCAGGTGAAGGTCACCTCGCTGCGCGGAAACGGCAACAGCGACGAGTACGCCCTGGCGGGTTTCGGCGAGGCGATGAAGCGGACCCGCGAGGAGTGCAAATAAAGCCTCCGTCCGAGAAGTGGCCTGATTTTCGGCAAGAACGGGTGCGAGGCAGGATGGTCCCGCACTGTCCCGGTCAGGCGCGTGCGGCTTCGGCCCGGATCGCCGCCAGGGTGAGGATGGCGGGCGGGTCGCCCCGCACCGCCAGGTGATCTCCGCCGCTGGCGAGAAGCAGGGCGAGCGCGTCCCGCACGGAGGTCTCGGGGGTAACGTTGGGCGCGCCGCCCGCATCGCCGGCCGACGCCAACGTGCCGGCCGGGATCAGCGCGAGGCGGCGCAGGGTCCGGTCCTGGCCGACGAAGCCGGCGACGAACGCGTCCGCCGGGTGGGCGAGCAGGCGGGCGGGGGCGTCGGTCTGCACGATCCGCCCGTCGCGCATCAGGGCGACCTGATCGCCGAGCCGCATCGCCTCGTCGAGATCGTGGGTGACGATCATCACGGTCTTGCGCAAGCTCCGCAGGATCGCTCCGATCTCGACCTGGAGCCGGTCCCGGGCCACCGGGTCCACCGCCCCGAACGGCTCGTCCATCAGCAGCACCGGAGGATCGGCGGCCAGCGCCCGGGCGACTCCGACGCGCTGACGCTGGCCGCCGGAGAGTTCGTCCGGCCGGCGCGGCCCGTCCCGGGCAGGGTCGAGGCCGACGAGATCGAGCATGGCGTCGACCCGGGCGGCGGTGCGGGCGCGGGTCCATCCGAGCAAGCCCGGCACCGTAGCCACGTTCTGCGCCACGGTGCGGTGGGGAAACAGGCCGACGCCCTGGAGCACGTAGCCGATGCCCCGGCGCAGCACGACCGGGTCGATGCCGGTCACGTCGCGATCCGCGACCCAGATGCGGCCGGCATCCGGCTCGATCAGCTGGTTGACCATGCGCAGGGTGGTGGACTTTCCACAGCCGGAGGGGCCGATGACGGCGCAGATCGTGCCCTCCGGCACGGTCAGGTCGATCCCGTCCACGGCTGGACGGGGCGATCCGGGGAACCGCTTGGTGATTCCTTCGAGCCGGATCATCCGGCCGGGCTCAGCAGCCCTTGCAGATCGAGCCCATGGTGGTGCGCATCTTCGAATCCCACGCCTTGTCGCGCGCCGCCGCGGCGCGCTGGGACTTGAGCATCTCGGCTTCCGACGAGGCGCGGGCGAGGGGGGCGCCCGTGGCACCGGCCCGGCCCGGCGGTTTGGTCACACCGGTCGACGCGATGGTGCGCGGCGCGGCGCCTACGGCCCCGGCATTGGCTGAGGATTGTGCCAGGGCCGGCGCGCCGGACAGGAGCGCCAGGATGGCGAAGGCGGCGAGGATTCGGGACATGATCGATGAGGATCCCTGATGATCGCGAACGGGGTGGGCCGATCCCGCTGCGGCGGATGTCACCGCCGCGCGGGTATCGACTCGACCATGACCCCGATCGTTAAGCGAAGGGCTTGGACACAATATGGCATGCACGGCGCAGATGCGTCCGCGCCTGCCACGTGCGCTACGGCACCCGAGATCGCGATTCCGGTCAAGGCCGGCTGAGGAAACCGATTGGTTCGCGAGCCGGCTGCCCGAGCCAGAGCAGGACGGCCCCGAGTGTCAGGCCGACCAGGGCGATCGGCGCCAGGGTCAGCGGCAGGACGAGGATCTGCCACAGCCACGGGGCCAAAGCCTCCACGGAGTTCTGGAGCGCGCTCGCCTTGTCCTTGAAGAGCGCGAACAGGAGGTCGCTGACGCTGGTGAGCCGCACGGCGTTGTTGGCGATGGAGCGCGCCCCATCATAGACGGCCCCGACGAAGCCCCCCGCCAGGACGACGAGCCCGAGACAGCGGCTGAGGAAACGGATCATCGCACGCGATCCCACAGCC
>JAKONB010000436.1 GCA_022702195.1 Beijerinckiaceae bacterium
TTGGTCGCCTTGGAATCGTTGACGAAGAGCACCCGGCCGCGACGGCCCACCGTCTCCATCCGGTGAGGTAGACCGGGGAAGCTTGCCAGCCCGTCGGCGATCTGCTCGGCACTCACGCCGAGCGTCCGCACCACCGCGACGGCCACGGCGGCATTCTGCCAATTGTGGGCGCCCCGCAGGGTGCCGATGCCGGACAGGTTGGCGATCTCGGCTCCGCCAGCCTCGAACACCGACGAGTCCGAGGCCGTGAGGTCGGCTTGGGTAGATTCCGAACCGACATGCACCCGTACCCGCTCACCCGACAGGGCGGCCGCGATGGCGCGGCTCGGCACGTCGTCGACGCCGATCACCGCCAGATCCGCCCCGGCCACTAAGCGCTGCTTGATGGCCGCGTAATTCTCGAGGGTTCCGTGCCGGTCGAGATGGTCCGGCGTGACGTTGAGGAGCACGCCGATGCTGGGCTTCAGCGACGGCGTGAGGTCGATCTGGAACGAGGACAACTCGATCACGTGGACCCGGTCCGTTGAGGGCGGCTCCAGCGACAGGATCGCGGTGCCGATATTGCCGCCCACCTGCACGTCGCGGCCCGCATCGGCCAGAATATGGGCGATCAGCGCGGTGGTGGTCGACTTGCCGTTGGTGCCCGTGATGGCGACGAACGGCGCGGCGGGTGCAAGCGTTGCGCGCTCGCGGCAGAACAGCTCGATATCGCCGATGATCTCGATGCCCTCGGCCCTGGCCCGCTCGACGGTCCAATGCGGGACCGGATGGGTCAGGGGCACGCCCGGCGCCAGGATCAGGGCGGAGAAGCCCGACCAATCCGCCTCGCGCAGGTCGAACACCATCAGGCCCTGTTCCCGCGCGCGGGCGGCACTGTCCGGGCTGTCGTCCCAGGCGAGGACGTCGGCTCCCCCAGCGATGAGCGCTCGGGCGGTGGCGAGCCCGGAGCCGCCGAGGCCGAACAGGGCGACCTTGCGGCCGGCGAAGGTGGTGACGGGAATCATCAGCGCAGCTTCAGCGTGGCGAGGCCGGCCAGCGCCAGGATCACGGCGATGATCCAGAACCGGATCACGACCTGCGGCTCCTTCCAGCCCTTCTGCTCGAAATGGTGGTGGATCGGCGCCATGCGGAACACGCGCTTGCCCGTGAGCTTGAACGACGCGACCTGGATGATCACCGACATGATCTCGAGCACGAACAGGCCGCCGACGATGGCGAGGACGATCTCGTGCTTGGTGGCCACCGCCACGGTGCCGAGCAGGCCGCCGAGCGCCAGGGAGCCGGTATCGCCCATGAAGATCTGGGCGGGCGGCGCGTTGAACCACAGGAAGCCGAGCCCCGCCCCGATCACCGCGCCGCAGACGACGGCGAGTTCGCCGGTGTCGCGCACGTAGTTCACCTGCAGGTAGCCGGCGGTGAAGACGTTGCCCACCAGATAGGCGATGACCCCGAACGTGCCGCAGGCGATCATCACCGGCACGATGGCCAGCCCGTCGAGACCATCGGTGATGTTCACGGCATTGCCGGCGCCGACGATGACGAAACCGGCGAACAGCACGTAGAACCAGCCGAGATTGAGCAGCGCGTCCTTGAAGACCGGGAAGGCGAGCTGGTTCTGCAAAGCGGGGGCCGAGTAGACCGAGATCAGCAGACAGGCCGATATGGCGATGGCCGCTTCGAGTGCGAGGCGGAACTTGCCGGAAAAACCCTTGTGCGACTGCTTCGTCACCTTGAGGAAATCGTCATAGAAGCCGATGGCCCCGAAGCCAAGGGTCACGGCCAGCGTCACCCAGACATAGTGGTTGCGCGGGTTGGCCCAGAGCAGGATCGCCACGATGGCGCCGGCCAGGATCATCAGCCCGCCCATGGTGGGGGTGCCGCGCTTGGTCAGGTGGGTCTGCGGGCCGTCGTCGCGGATCGGCTGGCCCTTGCCCTGGCGCAGGCGCAGCAGCGAGATGATCAGCGGCCCGAACCAGAACACGAACAGGCCCGCCGTGAACAGCGCCCCGCCCGTGCGGAAGGTGATGTAGCGGAAGACGTTGAGCGCCGAAACGGTGCCGCTCAGTTCCGACAGGAGATACAGCATCCAGCACCCGGGCGCGGTTTTCGATAAAAGGAACGTGCCGGTGCGACGGGCCGCGTGCCCCCCGCCCGGTCATCCGAGCCGAGGCCGGCGTGCAGAACGCGCCGGCGATTCAGGCTTCGGTGTTGGCGCCCGCGTACCGGGCTTTCAGCGCTTCGACAATCCGCCCCATGCGGATGCTGTTGGATCCCTTGACCATCACGGCATCGCCTGGCCGCAGGCTGGCGAGGATCGGGTCGAGGAGTTCGCCGGAATGCGCGGCCGAGACGCCGCGCCGGCTGATCGGCATCGCCTCGAACAGGTGACGCATCAGCGGACCCGCCGTGAACACGAGGTCGACCTTGGCGGCATCCACGGCAGAAGCCAGCTCGCGGTGATGCGCTTCGGCGCCCGCCCCGAGCTCCAGCATGTCGCCCAGCACCGCGATGCGGCGCCCGCGCGGCCCGGTCTCGATGGTCGACAGCGTCGACAGGGCAGCCCGGACCGAGGCTGGGTTGGCGTTGTAGCTCTCGTCCACCAGGAAGGCTTCGCCCTCGCCGATCCGCAGGGCGGTGCGCTCGCCACGCCCCACCGGCGGCTTCAAGGCCGCGAGGGACAGGGCGGCCCGCGCCAGATCGGCCCCCAGCGCGTGGATGACCGCCATGATCCCAAGGGAATTCATTGCCGTGTGCCGCCCGGCCGTGCCGAGCTGGTAGGTCACAGGAATGCCCATGATGGTGGCGTCCACCACCGAGAGATCGGGGCGCAGGACGATGCGCTGCGCCCGCACATCCGCCTCCGGATGCTCGCCGAACGTGATCACCCGCCCTGCCTTCGAGGCTTGGGCATGGGCCAGCATCCGCGAAAAATTCGGGTTGTCGCGGTTGATGATCGCGGTACCGCCGACGGAAAGCCCCGAGAAGATCTCGCCCTTGGCGTCGGCGATGGCCGAGACGGATGCGAAATGCTCGATATGGACCGGCTCGACGGTGGTGATCAGCGCGATGTCGGGCCGGACCATGGCGGTGAGCGGAACGATCTCGCCCGGATGGTTCATGCCGATCTCGAACACGCCGTAATCGCTATCGGCCGGCATCCGGGCGAGGGTGAGGGGCACGCCCCAATGGTTGTTGTAAGAGGCGATGGAAGCGTGGGTCCGCCCCTGCGCCGAGAGGACGTGGCGCAGCGCCTCCTTGGTACCGGTCTTGCCCACCGAGCCGGTGACGGCGACGATGCCGGCCCGGGTCCGGGCACGGGCTGCGAGACCGAGCGCCCGCATCGCATCGAGGACGGAGTCGTCGCCGGTCTGCCGCACTGCCAGCACCGCGCCCGCCCCGGCGAAGTCCGCTGCGTGCTCGTCCGCCACCACGGCGGCGGCGGCCCCCCGCGACAGGGCGTTGCGCACGAAATCGTGCCCGTCCCGCGCGTCGCCCCGGATGGCGAAGAACAGGTCGCCGGGCTGAAGCGTCCGCGTGTCGATGGAGGCGCCGGTAATGGGCTTGGGCACGCCCCGCAAGGTGCCGCCCGTGGCGGCTTCCAGGGCGTCGGGGGTCCAGAGCGGAGGCGTGTCGTTCATGCTGAGCGTTCCGCGCTCGCAGCCCGGAGGACCTCGTGATCCGAGAAGGGCAGAACCTGTGATCCCACGATCTGGCCGGTTTCATGGCCCTTGCCGGCCACCACCAGCACGTCGCCGGGCTGGAGTGCCGCGACGGCCACCCGAATGGCCTCCGCCCGGTCGCCGATCTCCACGGCGCCGGGGGCCGCCGCCAGGATGGCAGCGCGGATCGCGGCGGGCTCCTCGGTTCGGGGATTGTCGTCGGTGACGATGACGGCGTCGGCCTTCTCGGCGGCGATCGCCCCCATCAGCGGGCGCTTGCCCCGATCGCGATCCCCGCCGCAGCCGAAAACCACACGGAGCTTGCCGGTCGCGAAGGGCCGCAGGGCGGTGAGCACGCTGTCCAGCGCCTCGGGCTTGTGCGCGTAATCCACGAGGCACAGGGCGCCGTTCACCTCGCCGATCCGCTCCATGCGGCCGGGGACGCCGGTGAGGTGGTCCAGGGCGGCGAAGATCGCGGCCGGGTCGGCGGCACCGGCCGGGGTCGCCAGGGCGAGGCCGGCGGCCACCAGAGCGTTCTCGACCTGGAACGCGCCGACCAGCGGAAGCCGGACGCGGAATCGTTTGCCGGCGTGCCGCAGGGTGAGGCCCTGAGCGAACCCCTCGGTGCGCGCTTCTTCGAGCACCAGCGTGGTGCCATTCCGGCCGGTCGGCCAAACGTCGAGGCCGGCCTTGGCGGCGGCGGCGGCGACGCGCTCGGCATGGGCGCCGTCCGCGTTGATCACGGCCGGAACGCCCGTCGGCGCCAGGGTGGTGAAGAGGCGCAGCTTGGCCGCGAGATACTCGTCGATGGTCGCGTGATAATCGAGATGGTCGCGGCCGAGATTGGTGAAACCGACGGCGGCGAGGCGCACCCCGTCGAGGCGTCGCTGCTCGATACCGTGGGAGGAGGCCTCCATCGCCAGATCGGTGATGCCGTCACGGGCGAGTTGGTCGAGAGTCCGGTGCAGGGTGACCGGATCCGGCGTGGTCAGCGACCCGTATGTGGCCCCCCGATTGGTGACGATGCCGACCGTGCCGAGACTCGCGGAATCCCGCCCGATCCGGCTCAGGATCTGGCGCACGAAATCGGCCACCGAACTCTTGCCGCTGGTGCCGGTGACCGCCACCACGGTCCCGGGCTGTCCGGGATGGAGCCGCGCCGCGCCGAGCGCCAGGCTGCGCCGCGCGTCCGCGACGGCAATGTACGGCACGGCCGCGTCGAGATCGCCGGGCCTATTGCCCTCCCCCACCACCGCCACGGCCCCGGCCACCGCCGCCTTAGCGGCGAACAGGCGGCCGTCGGCGGTCGTGCCGGGCACCGCCACGAATACGAAGCCGGGCTTCACGCTCCGCGAATCCGCGGTGAGGCCGGTGACGGGGAGCGCCGCGCCGGCGGCTTGCGCCTCCGGGAACAGGGTGCCGAGGGTCGAGCCGCTCATCGCGCGTCGACCATGGTCGCGTGGTAGGCGCCGAGCTTCACCATCAGGGGGAAGGGCTTCACGGGCGGATCGAATTGCGGCGGCAGGCCGAGGATGGGGGCGACGCGCTCGATCACCCGGCCGGTGACGACGCCGGAATTCCAGGCGGCGGTGGCGTAGCCACCCGATTCCGGCAACCCCTGCGGCTCGTCCATGATGGTGACGAAGAGGTATTTCGGCTTGTCCATGGGCGCGGCGGCCATGAAGGTGGTGAACAGGCGGTTCTTCACGTAGCGGCCATGGATCACCTTCTCGGCGGTGCCGGTCTTGCCGCCGACGAAGTAATACGGGATCGCGGCCTTCTTGGCCGAGCCCTCCACCGCGTTGAGGCGCATGATGAAGCGCATCGCCTCGCTGGTCTCGGGCTTGAGCACCCGCGTCGCCTTGGCGAGCGCGTCCGCCTCGGTGGTCTTCAGGAACGTCGGTGTCATCAGGAAGCCGCCATTGGCGATAGCCCCCACAGCAGCCGTCGCCTGGAGCGGCGCCACCGCGAGGCCGTGGCCGAACGCGATGGTGATGGTGTTGATCTCGGTCCAGCGCGGGGGGACGATCGGCTCCGCGCTCTCGGGCAGCTCCGTCCGCATCCGGTCGGTGAGGCCCATCTTTTTCAGGAACGCCTTGTGGCCGGGCACGCCGATGCCGAGGGCCATCTTGGCCGAGCCGATGTTGGAGGAGTGGGTGAACACCTCCGGCATGGTGATGACGCGGTTGGTGCCGTGATATTCGTGGATCTTCGAGCGGCCCCAGTTCAGCACGCCGCCGCGGGTGTCGAAGGTCGAATTGACGTTGTACTTGCCGGAATCCAGCGCCATGGCGAGCGTCATCGCCTTGAAGGTCGAGCCCATCTCGTAGACGCCGACATTCATCCGGTTGATGCGGTCGTCCGACAACGCGTCCTTCGGCTCGTTCGGGTCGAAATCCGGATAGGAGG
>JAKONB010000488.1 GCA_022702195.1 Beijerinckiaceae bacterium
GGGCTGAGCCAGACCGAGCAGATGATGCCGAGGTCGTTGGCCTTCTCCTTGGGGATGTAGCCGGCCCGCACCGCATCGAGCACGCCGTTGGCAATGGCGAACTGCACCGTCCCCATCAGGATCGACGTATACTTGCTCTCGGTGACGCTGACCTTCGAGACGCAGAGCGTCACCGGCCGCACCATGATGTCGGTGTTCAGCAGCGCGAAGACCCGGCTGTGGCCCACCACCTGGTCGCCCGTGAGGGTCGCAAGCGCGGTTCCCACCGGGCCGTCGAGCTCACCGATGATGACCTCGGGCTCGGACGCGGTATTCGGGGGGCCTCCGGCGACGAGGGCCTCGCCGGCCCGTAGGATAATGCGTTCGCTCATCGTCGATCCTCGCTGGAACATACCGTGTCTCGTGTCGTCGCGCAGATTCCCGGTCGAGGCCGGAATGTCCACCCCACGCCGCCGCTGCGGCCCCCATAGCATCGTGCTTCGACGGCGGATTGACAGATCGGGCCGCCTGTCACCCCGTGCGGAAGGTCCGCTGGCTTTCGCCGTCCTGGCACCCGCGCTATGACCCGGCACCGACGCACGCGCCTTGCACGGGGCTTGCCTGCACGGACCGTACGCATTCTTTCTCGGAAGGCCTGACGCGCGATGGACAAGATCAAGGTTGCGAACCCGGTCGTCGAACTCGACGGCGACGAGATGACCCGCATCATCTGGAGCGAGATCAAGAACAAGCTGATCCATCCCTACCTCGATCTCGACCTCGACTATTACGATCTGGGCGTCGAGCACCGTGATGCCACGAACGATCAGGTCACCGTCCAGGCCGCCGAGGCGATCAAGCGCCACGGGGTCGGCGTGAAATGCGCCACCATCACCCCCGACGAGGCGCGGGTGAAGGAATTCAACCTCAAGGAGATGTGGAAGTCGCCCAACGGTACGATCCGCAACATCCTCGGCGGCGTGATCTTCCGCGAGCCGATCATCTGCCAGAACGTGCCGCGCCTGGTGCCGGGCTGGACCCAGCCGATCGTGGTGGGCCGTCACGCCTATGGCGACCAGTACAAGGCCACCGACTTCAAGGTGCCCGGCAAGGGCCGCCTGACCATCAAGTTCGAGGGCGAGGACGGCACGGTCATCGAGCGGGAGGTGTTCAAGTTCCCGTCGGCCGGCATCGCGCAGGCGATGTACAACCTCGACGACTCGATCCGCGATTTCGCCCGCGCCTCGATGAATTACGGCCTGAACCGCAAATATCCCGTCTACCTGTCGACCAAGAACACCATCCTCAAGGCCTATGACGGCCGCTTCAAGGATCTGTTCGAGGAGGTCTTCCAGAACGAGTTCAAGGCCAAGTTCGACGCCGCCGGCATCACCTACGAGCACCGCCTCATCGACGACATGGTGGCCTCCGCCCTCAAGTGGTCGGGCGGCTATGTCTGGGCCTGCAAGAACTACGATGGCGACGTGCAGTCCGACACCGTCGCGCAGGGCTTCGGTTCGCTCGGCCTGATGACCTCCGTGCTCCTCACCCCCGATGGCCGGACCGTCGAGGCCGAGGCCGCGCACGGCACGGTGACCCGCCACTTCCGCGAGCACCAGAAGGGCAAGGAGACCTCCACCAACTCCATTGCGTCGATCTTCGCCTGGAGCCGTGGCCTCGCCCACCGGGCCAAGCTCGACGACAACGCCGCCCTGGCGAAGTTCGCCACGACCTTGGAGACGGTCTGCATCGACACCGTCGAGGCCGGCTTCATGACGAAGGATCTGGCCCTCCTGGTCGGCCCCGACCAAAAGTGGCTCTCGACCACCGGCTTCCTCGACAAGGTCGACCAGCATCTCAAGGCCGCGATGGCCTGATCCCAGCTCCAGTCGATCTTTTCGGTCTGTTGCAGGTGCGGGTTCCCTTTCCTGGAAGGAGAGGGACAGGGTGAGGTGTGTGATCCCTTCGGATGGGGCACGCCCCTCACCCCAACCCTCCCCCAACGGGGAGAGGGGGTCTGATCAGCCCTGCGTGGCGTTGCGCTTGCGGGTCGCGGCCGCCTTCCTGGCCGAGGCGGAGCGCTGTTCGGCCGTCCGCGATGCGGAGGACTCGCCGCCCTTCCGCGCGGCGGGATGGCCTGTGGATCGTCCGCGACCCGATCCGCCGGGCTTCTTGCCGCCGCCATCGTCCTTGTTCACCGTCGCCCAGGCGCGAGAATCCGCGTCCTCCTCCGGGACGCCCCGGGCTTCGTAGGATTCGGCGATATGCGTGGCCTTGCGGATCTGCTTGTCGGTGTATTTCGACTTGTCACCCTGCGGCATGGGACGCTCCCGCGTTGCGCTGCTCCGACCGGCATCGGCTAATCGGCCGCGCCTCCGTCGAGGACGGCGCGGACCCGGCGGATCAGGTCGGTGCGCCGGTAGGGCTTGCTCAGGAGATCGAACTCCGAGCCCCCGGTATCGGTTCGCTCCAGGCTCGCCTCGGCAAAGCCCGTCGTGAGCAGGATCTTCAGGTCCGGGCGACGACGGCGGGCCTCCCGGGCCAGCACGATCCCGTTCATGCCCCCGGGCATGATGAGGTCGGTGAACAGGAGGTCCACCGGTCCGACGCTGTCGAGGATCTCGAGCGCCTCGCGCCCGTTCTGCGCCAGATGCGTCGTGTAGCCGAAATCCCGCAGGATCGTCCGGGCCAGCTCGGCCACGTCCGCGCGATCGTCGACGATGAGGACGGTCTCGGTCCCGGGTTGCTCGGCCGCTCCGGCACCCGGCGACGCGATCGCCCCATCGACATGGTCGCTCGCCGGGAAGGACAGTCGGATCGCGGTCCCCCTCCCCACCTCGGACTCGATATGGGCCGCCCCACCCGATTGCCGGGCGAAACCGTAGACCATGGAAAGGCCGAGACCCGTGCCCTTGCCCTCTTCCTTGGTGGTGAAGAACGGGTCCATCACCCGCGCGAGGAGGGCCGGCGGAATCCCGGTCCCGTTATCGGTGACGCTCACCGTCACATAACGGCCGGGTGCGAGCCCGTCGGGACCCACGGCCTGGTCGCGCGCAACCTCACGGTTCTGGGTGGCGATCACCACACGACCGCCATTCGGCATCGCATCCCGGGCGTTGATCAGGATGTTAAGGAGGGCGACCTCGGTCTGGTTCGGATCGACCCGGCAATTCCACAACCCGTCGGCGAGGTCGAGCGAGACCGTAACCGCTTCCCCCAGGGTTGGGTTGGCGAGGGCGCCGAGCCCTTTCACCAGTGCGTTCAGGTTCACTGAACGCCCTTCGAGATGCTGCTTGCGGGCGAAGGCGAGGAGCTGGCGCGTCAGGGTCGCGGCACGGTCCGCGGCTGTCCGGATGTTGTCGGCGGCCCGGCGCAGCCGCGCCCGATCGGCATCGGGGCGATCGAGGCCGGCCGTCAGGATGTCGGTGTAGCCCGTGATCACCTGCAGCAGGTTGTTGAAGTCGTGGGCGATGCCGCCGGTCAGCTGACCCAGCGCCTCCATCTTCTGCGCCTGCCCCAAGGCATCTTCGGCGTCGCGGCGGCGTGAAACGTCGAGCTGAGAGGCGAAGTAGTAGATCAGGTTGCCCGCCGAATCGTGGATCGGCGACACGAACAGGGCGTTCCAGAAGGCCGAACCATCCTTGCGGTAGTTCACGATCTCGACCGCGATCTCCTCCCGCGCCCGGATCGCGCGTGCGATCTCCGCGACCTGATCCCGGCTGGTCTCCGCGCCCTGCAGAAAACGGCAATTCCGGCCGATGATCTCCGTGCGCGCGTAGCCCGTCATCTCGAGGAAGGCGTCGTTCGTGAAGATGATCGGATTGTCGGGCCGGTGCGGATCGCTCACCACCATCGGCATCCGGGTCGAGGCCACGGCCGCGAAGAACAAGTCGCTCCGGTCCCGGGAGACTTCGGACGTCACGCCGGTCTTGGTTCGCCAGGCTTCCGTCTGCGGCGTGGTCTTCGGCGCGTCTGTCATGCGGGTAAGGTCATATCGGCGATGTCGGAGATGGAAGTGCTGACGAGCCAACGCATGATCGCGGGTTGGTTTCCCGGTGCTCGCCGCCATGCCGCGCATCCTGGCGGATGCGCGGCGGCCCTTCCTCTACCTCAGCCGTCCCGACCTTCGAACCGAACGCTGTTCACGTTCGCGCGCTCGAAGGCCTGCATCACGTGCTGGTAGGAGCGTTCCATCTCGCTCGCTTCCTCGGTTTCGCTCTCTTCCGGCTTGAGGACGAACATCAGCATCGACCGCCCGGTCACGTCGTAGCGCGCCCCGATCGGAACGCTCACCACCTCCTGGCTGTCCGGCAGGTTGGTATCGAGGAGACGCGTCCAGCCCACGCCGCCGACGGAACCCGGCAGGGTGAACGAAACCAGGTCGTGATAGGCGTTGTAGAGAATCAGCAGGGTGGCATCGCCGCCGCGCCGATGGATGCCGGAGGCCTGCGCCCGGCCGTCCAGGAGCACGGCCAGTGAGCGGGCATCGCCTTGCAGCCAATTGGCGTCCGCCATCTCCCCGCCGTCCGGCCGCAGCCACGTCACATCCTTGACGCCGAGATCCTCGTCATAGGCCCCGGTGAGGAAGCGGCCGCGGGTGAGGATCGGCAACGCCTCGCGCAGCAGGGTGAGGCGCTGGGTGAACTCCGCCAGATCCTGTTCCTCCGGCCCGATCGCCTCCCAGTCGAGCCAGGAGATCTCGTTGTCCTGGCAATAGGCGTTGTTGTTGCCGCCCTGAGTCCGGGCGAACTCGTCCCCGGCGAGCAGCATCGGCGTGCCGCGCGACAGGAACAGGGTCGCCAGCATGTTGCGCATCTGGCGCAGACGCACTGCGCGGATCGCCGGATCGTCGGTCGGTCCCTCGACGCCATAATTGTTCGAGAGGTTGTGCGAGTGGCCGTCGCGGTTGTTCTCGCCGTTGGCCATGTTGTGCTTCTCGTTATACGACACGGTGTCGTTGAGCGTGAAGCCGTCATGGGCGGTCAGGAAGTTCACCGAGGCCCAGGGCTTGCGCCCGCGCTTGTTGAACTTGTCGGCCGAGCCGGTGATGCGCGAGGCCAGGGCGGGGAGCAGACCCTCGTCGCCGCGCCAGAATCCCCGTACGTCGTCACGGAACCGGTCGTTCCACTCCGCCCAGCCGGGGGGGAATCCGCCCACCTGATAGCCGCCGGGTCCGCAATCCCACGGTTCGGCGATGAGCTTCACGCCGTTGAGCACCGGATCCTGCCGGCAGGTATCGAGGAAGCCGCCACCCTCGTCGAAGCCGTGGGGCTCACGGCCCAGGATGGTGGCGAGGTCGAAGCGAAAACCGTCCACCCGCATCTCGGTGGCCCAATAGCGCAGGCTGTCGGTGACGAGCTGGAGCACCCGGGGATGCGACAGGTTGAAGGTGTTCCCGGTGCCGGTATCGTTGATGTAGTAGCGCGGTTCTTTGGGCATCAGCCGGTAATAGGAGGCGTTGTCGACACCCTTGTACGACAGGGTCGGCCCCTTCTCGTTGCCCTCCGCCGTGTGGTTGTAGACCACGTCCAGGATCACCTCGAGGCCGGCGCCGTGCATGCGCGCGACCATCTCCTTGAATTCGGAGAAGGCGAAATCGGGCACCGCCGCGTAACGGCGCGCCGGGGTGAAGAACGAGATCGTGTTGTAGCCCCAGTAATTCACCAGGTCCTTTTCCTGCAGGTAATCGTCCTGCACGAAGGCATGGACCGGCAGGAGTTCCACCGAGGTCACGCCCAGGCTCTAGATGTAGTCGAGCACGGCCGGCGTGCCGAGGCCCGCATAGGTGCCGCGCAGCTTCTCCGGAACGGCGGGGTGCAGCTTGGTGAAGCCCTTCACATGGGTCTCGTAGAAGATGGTCTTCTCCCACGGCACGTGCGGCTTGCGATCCCGGCCCCAGGTGAAGGCCGGATCGATGACCCGGCTGCGGCGGGTGAAGGGCGCGCTGTCGCGCTCGTCGAAAGTCAGGTCGTCGCCGGTCTCCATCTGGTAGCCGAACAGGGCGGGATTCCAGGTGATGGAACCGACCAGGCCCTTGGCGTAGGGGTCGATCAACAACTTGTTCGGGTTGAAGCGATGACCGGCCTTCGGCTCGTAGGGGCCGTGCACGCGGTAGCCGTAGATGGTGCCCGGACGGGCATCGGGCAGGTAACCGTGCCAGATCTCGTCGGTGTATTCGGGAAGTTCGATCCGCTCGATTTCCTGTTCGCCCTGGTCGTCGAACAGGCAGAGTTCGACTTTGGTGGCATGGGCCGAGAACAGCGCGAAGTTCACGCCCAGGCCATCCCAATTCGCGCCGAGCGGATAGGGCGAGCCTTCGGTGATACGCGACCGCGCGACGCGGCCGGGCGAGCCGATTTTGTCCGCGGATGAAGTCTTGTCGGCCATGATCGCTCCAGGGGCGGCTTTCGTCACCCGGCATCGGCCACGCACACGCCGCGCGGCACGCCGGAATCGCAGGGTGAACGCCCAAGCTTTCCCGGAAGGTCCGCACGGAGGAAAACTTTTTGCGGCGCAAAGCGCCGGCACACGAATGCGATCGACGCGGCGGAAGGGGCCGTGCGGAGCCGTTCGGCGCTTGAACCGCGCGCCGAACCTCATCACCATGGCGTGTGCGTCCGGTATTTCCAGCCGGCGCGTCGCCGCCGGATCCGCCAGGACGCGGCACAGATCGACCGGTTGGACAGGCACGGACCATGATGGACGCCCCCCCGAAGGCCTTTCAGACCCTCGCCGATCGCCACGGTGTCAGCCTCGACGCCGTCCGCCACCTCATCCAGGCCCTCGAGGCCGGCCACGGCACCATGGCGCAGTTCGATCAC
>JAKONB010000244.1 GCA_022702195.1 Beijerinckiaceae bacterium
AGGCCGGGCGAGGTATTGCGCCAGGTGCCCCCCGCCATGGTCAGCAGCAGGCCGTGGAAGGCGCCGCCATGCACGAGGCCGTAGGCGGCGGCGATCCATTCCCCGCCCACCGACAGGCCGAACAGCCGCACCGGCCCCCCGGCGAGGCCGCGATGCGCGCCCTCGCGATAGAAGGCCTCGACCTCGGGCCGGGAGAGCAGGTTGAAGCGCCCGATCTCGGCGAAGCGGCTGCGGCGCTGCTCCACCAGCGCATCGAAGATCGCATCCACCTCCGCGGGGGTGGCCGCCGCCACGAGGGTCACGTCGCCGATCCGCTCCAGGCGGCGGCGCAGCTTGCCCATGTCCTTGCGGGTGCTGGGGCGGCAGAGCCGTTCGAGCAGGGTCGCCGGATCGCCGTCGATGGCGACGCCGGAGGCCTGCATGGTCATGCGCCGGCAGGCCCGCAATGTCGCGACCGGGTTGGGGCGGGGGCCGACATTGTCGGGGATGCGGCTGATCCGGATCAGGTCCGCGCGCGGGATCACCTTGCGGATGGCGGCCCAGGCCTCGGCCATCTGCGCGGCGGTGAGGTCGATCCCCGGGGCGAGGAGCGGCGCCGCATAATCGCAGACGCCGAGGTCCAGCCAGGTCAGGACGCTGTAGCCCCGGTGCCGGACCCGGGCCAGGGGCACGAGCAGCACCGTCCGGCCCGTGCTCGCCTCGATCACCTCGACGAAGAGCGGCTCGGCCCGCATCGGTCCGGCGAGATGCGCGACGACGGCGCTGGCCCAGTCGAAGTTCTGATAGGCGGTGGCGCGTCCCTCGGTCTCCAGGGAGCGCCAGAGCGGCGCCACCGCCGCGAGGGTGGCGTGGCAGCGTGCGCTGTAGGCGCCCAGGCGTGCGCGCCCACCCGCCGCGGCGCCCGCCTCGTCCGACGCCGACGGACCCGGAGCGGGACGGAGGGGAGGCGCCGGTTCCGCTTGCATGCTCATGGCTCGGATCCTGGATCTCGGAATGCGCCGTCCCGTCGGGGGCGGTCGGTGCGGAAGGGGGACGGTGTCAGATGCAGCGCAGCCCGAGCTTGCCGGGCTCGGGTGCCGCCGGTGCCGCGCTCACGGCGCGCCACGGCCGCAGCAGCAGACCGCAGGCGCCGAGGACGACGAATTCCGAAAGGAGGACGCCGAACAGCGACCAGGCCGGGGCCGCCACCAGCAGGAGGACGACCACCACCACGGAACCCGCGCCGGCGCTGACCGCCGCGATCGCCGCCAGCCTGCGGAAGGCCAGGGTGGTTTCCAGATAGACCCGGAACGGCGCGTGCAGCAGCGACACGGCGATGATCAGGCCGGCGAGGCAGGCGATCAGCGTCATCGGCTGGCCGGCGAATTGTCCGGAGAACAGGCGTTGCTCGATGACCGGCAGGAAGGCCAGGAGCAGGCCGCCATAGACGATGCCCGCCAGCAGCAGGAAGCCCATGCAGCGCAGGGCGACGCGCTTGGCCGCGTCCGGCCGACCCGCCGCCAGGAATCCGGCGATATCGGGTTGGAACATGTTGAGCAGCGCCGAGGCCGACAGGCGCAGGGGCGAGAACAGCACGAAGGTCGCCGCGATGGGGGCGTAAGCCGCCGGCCCGGCCAGCAGCGCGACGAGCAGGCTCTGGCCCTGGCCCTGGATGTTGGCCGTGGTGGTGCCCACCAGCGACCAGCTCAGGCCCGGCAGCAGGGCGCGATAGCGCCGCCGCACGCCCCGGCCGAAGGTGACCCGCACCGGCTGGCGCAGGGCGACGAGGGAGGCGAGGATGCCGAGCGCGTTGGCGACGGCCAAAGCCCCCATCATCGCGTCCAGCCGGGCTCCGCCCCATCCGGCGAGGGCGAGGGCGAGGCTCGCGCCCGACACCGCGAAGACCACGTCGCCGATGCCCGACGCCACGGCCTCGCGGCGGGCGAGCAGGGCGGTGCGGACATAGCTGCGCAGGGTCCAGAGCCCGACGAAGAGGGCGGCGGCGAGCGGGCCGATATCGGAGATCGCCCAGACGGCGAGGCCCACCAGGGCGGCGATGACGCCGGAGATCAGCAGGGCCGCGGAGCCGAACGTGACCTCGTGGCCGCGCGAGACCCGCCGCCCGGCGGCCCCCGAAATGTAGATGCCGGCGGGCACCCCGGCCAGGGCGCGCACGTAGGTGAGCGCCAGCCCCCCCACCAGGAACAGGATCGCGAAGCGCCCGTAATCATGCGGGCTCAGCGAGCGGGCCAGCCCGATATTGAGCCCGAAATGGAAGGCGCTTTGCGCGACTTCGCCCCCGAGCATCATCACGAAGCGGCGACTGTGGCGGATCAGGGCGTGCATCACGGTTCCACGGGGGTGGTGGCGACGGCGGCCCGTCCGCGATGCATCGTGGCATCGAGACGTGAACGGACCATCGCCAGCAATCCCTCGGATGCGACCGATTCCCGAAACACCGCGTCGTATCGCGCCCGGGCGGCGGCGGGGTATCCGGTCCAGCCCTGCGGATCGAGCACGATGCGCTCCAGGCAGGCGGAGAGGCCGACGGCATCGTCGGGCTCCACCACCCACCCGGTCCGGTTCGGAACGACGATCTCGGTGAGACCGCCGATGCGCGAGACGATGGGGGGCCGCCCGTAGGACATCGCCTCGATGGCGACCCGGCCCAGGGATTCCGGCAACCGCGAC
The DNA here is from genome assembly GCA_022702195.1 of Beijerinckiaceae bacterium. Lineage (GTDB taxonomy): Bacteria > Pseudomonadota > Alphaproteobacteria > Rhizobiales > Beijerinckiaceae > Methylobacterium. Next base: position 2,671 of record JAKONB010000244.1, read on the forward strand.
GGCACCACCACCACATCCGCCCAGCGGTAGAGGTCCGACGGGTCGTCCACGAAGGGCCGGAGCGTGACGACCTCCGACAAGCCCGCCGCGGCGATCGCCTCGGCCAGGGCGCGTTCGCGGTCCGGGTCCTCGTAGGCATTCCCGACGATGCGGATCTCCAGCCGCTCCCGGATCGCCACGGGCAGGCGCCGCACCGCCTCCACCAAGACTTCCTGCCCCTTGATCCGGCTGATTCGGCCCAGCATCAGCAAGCGCAGCGGCCGCAGCCCGTCATAGGTCTTGGGCTCCGCCGCGCCGGGGCCGGCAATGCCGTTATAGACCACGCGCGCGCGCATCTCCGCCGGCAGGCCGAAGGCGGCCTGCGTCGCGCGGGAATTGAAGATCACGTCCGTTCCGCTCCAACGCACCAGGGCCTTCAGCACCGCCAGCGTCGCGCCCTCGGGGATCTCGTGGACATGCAGCAGCGTCCGCCCCGGGCAGAAGCGGGCCGCCAGCAGGTAATCCGCCACCACCGACGTATTCACATAGGTGACGTCGCTGCGCGCGATCCGGCGCGCGGCCCGCGCCACGGCGAGGGGGAGCGTGAGGAATCCGAAACCGATCAGGCGGGGCAGGTCGCGCCTGCGCAGCACCCAGAGCTTGTCGATGAGGATGCGGGTGGCGAGCCCCGTCAACGGGGCGACGATCGGGCCGCGCCGGGGAAGCACCACGTCGATCTCGGCCTGCGGGTAGGCCGCCCGGAGGACGCGGACGCTTTCCACGAAGCTGCGGTCCGACCCGTAAAGCTCGAAACCCTGGTGGACGCATGTGATGCGCATGGCGCCAAGCACTCCGCAACCGAAAACGACGTTATCAAAATATTCTGAAATCGAATGGCAAACATCGAATTCGCTGAACGCGGCCGTCAGCTCTCAGACTGTAGATCCATCCCTCTATCGTCAGGTTAACGCGACCATGGCCGGGAGCCATCTCGATGCAGAAGCCCTCACTTCTCATTCTCGGCACGCGCGGCATCCCCGCCTGCCATGGGGGATTCGAGACCTTCGCCGAGAAGCTGGCGCTCTTTCTGGTGGGGCGGGGCTGGCATGTGGCCGTGTACTGTCAGAACGACGTTCCGAAGGGGGATTCCAGACGGAGTGAGCGTTTCACCACCAGCCAGTGGAACGGCGTCGAGCTGATCCATGTGGACGTCCACGCGACGGGGCCGAAGGCCACGCTCCTCTTCGACTGGTTCTGCGTCCGCGACGCGGCGGATCGCTCCGGCGTCGCCCTGGTGCTGGGTTACAACGGGGCCGTCTTCCTGCCCTATCTGCGCCTGGCGGGCGGCAAGATCCTCACCACCATGGACGGCATCGAGTGGAAGCGGCCGAAATGGTCCCTGCCGGTCCGGGCCTGGTTCTGGATCAACGAGTGGATCGCCGCCTGGTCGTCGCAGCGCCTGGTGGCCGATCACCCGGCCATCGCCGACCACGTCGCCACCCGGCGCCCGCGCTCGGCCATCGCGACGATTCCCTATGGGGGCGACCCGATCGCCGAAGCGCCCAGCGCGCCCATCCGAACCCTGGGCCTCGAACCGCGCGGCTACGTGACGTCGATCGCCCGGATCGAGCCGGACAACAACATCCTGGCCATGGTGGAGGCGTTCTCGCGCAAGCCGCGCGGGGTCGGGCTCGTGGTCCTCGGCACCCTGAACGAGGCCAATCCCTATCATCGCGCGGTGCGGGCGGCGGCGAGCGCCGAGGTGCTGTTTCCCGGGGCGATCTACGATCCCGGCATCCTGGCCTCCCTGCGCTTCCACGCCCGGGCCTATCTGCACGGGCACACGGTGGGGGGCACCAACCCGTCGCTCGTCGAGGCGCTCTGGGCCGGGAACGCGATCTTCGCCCATGACAACCCGTTCAATCGCGGGACCGCCGGGCCGGATCAGTTCTACTTCGCCGATGCGGACGGGTTCGAGCGCCTGATCGAGGCCACGCTCGACGACGATCGGGCCTTGCGGCGGGCCGGACAGGCCGCCCGGCTCCGGGCCGCCGAGGACTTCTCCTGGACGCAGATCCTCGAGACCTACGAATCCGAGATCCGGGCGCTGGGTCATTTCGCGGAGCGGCCGCAGGCGGTGCCCGCGCCGGCCCCGGCGCAGGCCCGGATGCAGTGAGGGGGCCGACGCGGCGCGACCTCCTCGCCGCCGCCCTGCTGCCCATGGCCGGACCGGCCGGCGCGACCGCATCCCCGCCGGCCGCGCTGCGCCTGCGCCGGGGCGTCAATGCGTGGCCGTGGTTCTCGCTCACCCGGGAATATCCGGCGCCCCGGATCGATTACGGCTGGCCCGCCTTCCAGCCGCAGCGCCCCGTCCCCACGCGGGACGACCTCGTCCGGCTGCGCGAGGCCGGCTTCGACTTCCTGCGGCTTCCGGTGGATCCGGGACCGTTCCTGGCGACCGCCGGCGCGCAGCGGGCGGACCTCGTCCGCGACCTGATGGCGGCGGTCGGCGCGATCCTCTCCGCCGACCTCTCCGTCATCGTGAACGTCCAGGCCAACGGCGCCACGCATCACTGGAATCCGGACAACCTCTACGGCAGCCCTCAGGCGCCGCTCTGGCCGGCCTATCGGGCGCTCGTGGCCGAGCTGGCCGCGACACTCTCCGCCATCGGCCCGGCGCGGATCGCCCTGGAGCCGGTAAACGAGCCGCCCCAGGCCTGCGGCGCGGCCGACTGGGCGTCGATGCAGATCCAGCTTCTCACGGCGGCGCGCGGTTCGGCGCCGGGCCTGACCCTGGTGGCGAGCGGCGCCTGCGGCGGCATGGTGCCGGGGCTCGCCGCCCTCGACCCGGCGCCTCTGGCGCGCTTCGCCCCGCTCCTCTTCACCCTGCACGTCTACGAGCCGTACCTGTTCACCCACCAGGGCGCCCCCTGGATGCGGGAGCCCGTCTACCGGGCGCTGAACCGCGTGCCCTGGCCGGCCTCCGCCGGATCTCTGGCGGCGACCTTGGCGGCGGTGCAGGCTCGGATGGAGGCCGATCCGACGCTGTCGGCCAAGGCCAAGGCCGAGGCCGACGCGATCACGCGGACCAAGCTCGCGGAGTATTTCGCGGCGCAGCCGGATGCGCGGTTCCTCCGGCACCACCTGGAACCCGCGCGGGACTGGGCCGACCGGCACGGCATCCCGCCCCACCGCCTCGTCATGGGCGAGTTCGGGGCTCTGCGCAGCGACGCCCGCTACGTGGCGGCGGGGGCTGACGATCGCGCCCGCTACGTCCGGGACATGCGCGAAGCCGCCGAGGCCGCCGGCTTTCCCTGGGCGTTCTGGAACCTGTTCGACGGGTTCGGCCTGATGGACGACGTGACCCGCGCCCTCGATCCGGCGATCATCGCCGCCCTGGGGCTGCGCCTGCCGCCGGGCGGCCCGGCGCCGCGATAGGCCGATAGAGGGCCAGCAGCAGGAGCGCGAACTTCGCCAGCAGGGTGGTCTTGCCGCCCAATCCCTCGAAGGTGTTGATCAGGATCACGAAGGTGACGACCGGCAATGCCGTGCCGGGGCGGCAGAGGCGCACGAGCTCGACGATGAACAGCGTCGTCGCAGCCGTCAGCAGCAGGGTCATGAAGATGCCCTGATAGACCAGCGTGCGGACGATCGGGTTCTCGATGCCCCATTCGAGGCCGCTCACCCGGCGCAGGCTCTCCACCAGGGCGGTGTCGGGTCCGACCAGCAATTCGCGGAACGGGATGCTGGCCACGAGGTCGATCATCTCCACGCGGGCATTGGCGCTGCCGCCATCCGCCATGAAGCGCCCGAGCAGGGCGTCGAAGAAGCCGCCCACGGCCAGCCCCCCGATCACCAGGGGCGCCAGGGTCAGCACGAACACGCCGGCCGCGGCCCCGAGGAGGGGGATGCGCCCGGTGCGCAGGGTCTTGTGCAGGGCGAGGAGGCCACTGCCGCCGCCGAGGATGAGGGTCGCCACCATGGCGGAGCGGCCGCCGAAGGCCACCAGGGCGGCGAGTTGCAGCACGATCATCCCGGCCCGCGCCATCGGCGTGAACGTGCCGCCGCCGCCGATCAGGGCCAGCACGTAGCAGGCGGTGAGCGTGGCGTTGCCGAGCGGATGCCCCTGGAGCGCCGCCGAGCGCGTATCGGTGGCGAAGACCTCGCCGTCGAGGCGGTAGGGGAAGAACAGGTGCTTGGTGCCGAACTCCACCAGCCCCATGGCGGCGTTCACCAGCATCACCGCGTGGATGGCGCGTTCGATCCGGTGCCAGGTGTCCCCGTCGCGATCCGCCAGGACGAGGACGAGCAGCGCCGGGAGCAGGAAGGTATCGAGCGCCCCCGCCATGCCGGGTCCGGCGCGCAGCACGATGTGGAGGAAGAGCACGAGGCTGGAGACGGCCAGCAGGAAGGCCGCCGGGCGAAGCTGGGCGCCGCGCACCACGGCGTCCACCGGGTTGCCCTGGCGCAGCAGGCCCCAGCCGAACATCAGGACCACGAGGTAGGTTGAGGGGTGGATCTTCTGCGGCGCGCCCCCGGCCAGGCCGTCGTAATTGATGCCCACGGTCCAGAGCAGGCCTCCCGACACGCCCATGACCAGAATGGTCAGCACCACCGGCATCAGGGCGGAGCGGCGCGCCGCGCCGATGCCATCCTGGTGGGCGCGCGCGCTCATGCCGCCGGCGCGCCCACCAGGATGGCGCCCGACGGGGGCCGGCCGAGCATCTCCGCCACGTCGAGCACGTCGAGGAGATCGCGCTGCCGGGTCGTCCCGCCATGCGCGACCACGAGCAGCCGATCGGAGGCCGCCGCGAGGGGGTTCATCCGCAGGTTCGTGGCGAGCGACCCACCATCGATGAGGACGAGGTCGAACTCGGTCCGCGCCCCGTGCAGGACACGCTCGATGTTCGTCCGGTCGAGGCTGGCGCGCGACAGGCGGGTGGGATCGCCCAGGTGCAGGAGGCGCGCGCCGCTGGACGGATCGTGGACGATCGCCTTGCCGAGCGGGGGCGCCCCGGCCAGAACCTCTGTGAGACCCGCGCCGCGACGGCCGCCCGGAGCGACGGCTTCGAGATCGGCCTCGACGATGAGCACGCGCTCGCCGCGTGTCACCGCCACGGCGGCGAGAAGCCGGACCGTGGAGCGGCGATCGCCGGCATCCTTCGCGCCGGCGGTGACGAACACGCAGAGGCCGAGCTGCGGCACCCGGCTCTCGCCGTGAAGCCCGCCCAGCCGGTCGAGGGCGAGCGCCGCCGCCACGCAGGCCGACCGTTCGGTTTTCGGCCCCAGGATCGGCAGGCCGGCCAGGACCGGCGCCTGCCCCACGCGCTCCATCTGCCGGCGGGACAGGATGGTCGGCTCCAGATATTCCCGCACGAAGGCGATTCCGGCGCCGAGGCCGAGGCCACTGATGAGGCCGCCGACGATCAGCGGCACCACCAGCGGCCAGCTGCGGTCCAGCGGCGGGCGGGCCTGGCTGATGATCCGCGCATTGGTGGCGTCGATGCCGGCCTGCTCCTTGATCTCGCGGGCGCGGGTGAGGAAATTGCCGTAGACCGCGCGGCTGGTATCCACCTCGCGCTCCAATTCGCGCAGGCGCACACCGGCCTCGCTGGTGACGACGCTGTCGCGCTTCAGGCTCTCCAGGGCCGCCGTCAGGGCCGTTTCGTTGGCGAGCGCGCGCTGGTACTCGGTTTCCGCCGATTTTGCGATCCGGTTGAGTTCGCTCTCGATCAGGCGGCGGACCTCCTGTTTCTGGGTGCGGACTGCCTCGATGAAGGGGTGACGTGCGCCGAGCTGCGTGCGTAGGTCCGCCTCCTTGCTGGCGAGTTCCGCGAATTGCGAGCGCAGGCGCTCGACCACGCTGGACTGGATCGCCTCCGGTGTCGCGTCCGGCCCGAAGGCGGTGCCGCGCGCATCCTTGATCTGCTGGAGGCGCGTGCGCGCCTCGGCGGTGCGGGCGCGGGCGGCGACGATGCGGTTGTTGCTCTCGGTGAGCTGCTGCTCGCCGACGAGCCGTCCGCCGGACGAGATCAGGCCGTTGGCGGCCTTGAAGGTCTCGACCCGGTTCTCCGCCTGGTTCACCTGCTGGCGCAGATCGTCGAGCTTGGCGCGCAGGGCCGCCGAGGCGCGATTGGCCGCCTCGGCCCGGGCGGCGGATTGGTCCTGGAGATAGGCCTCCGCGATGGCGTTGGCGATGCGGGCCGCCTTGTCCGGGTCGTTGGCCGTGAACACCACGTCGACCACGAAGACCTTGTCGGCGCGCTTCACCGCCAGCTTGCGCCGCATGGCGCGCACGGCCCGGGCCTCGGGGCTGCCCCCGTCCTGAGCGGCGCTCATCCCGCCCAGGCCCGGGATCGCCGCCATTATCCGGCGGAGCAGGCCGGCTTCGGTCCCGCCGAAATCCGGATCGGCGAGGAGATTGGCCGTGATGGCGGCGCGGGTCAGCACCGAATCCGACTCGATGACCCGCGCCTGGCTCTCCACCTGGATGACGCCGCCATCGGGGGCCATGGCGATCGGATTGACATCGTTGGTGACGATCTGCTTGTCGCGCGGGTCGATCAGGATCTGGGCCGTGGCCGAGTAGACCGACGGGGCGAGGAGCCCGTAGGCCAGGGCGATGCCGCCCAGCAGCAGGGCGGTGCCGATCAGCCAGGCGCGGCGGGCACCCAGGATGCGCCACAGGTCGCCGATCTCCGCGCTGGTATCGGCGGGCGTCCGGGCCGGGCGCAGGCGCTCGAGGCGATCGGTCCAGGGCGGCGCCATGAGATGCATATCGATCTGTGACATCGCTCTCCACGAGCCGTGCGCCCGGGGGCTTCGGAATCTCTCGGCCGATCTAAGCCCGCCACTTCCTGCGGATTTCCGAACGGAACGCGCCCCGGACCCCGCTGGGGCGGAATGCCGGTGAACAGGGTTAGCGAACGGTTTCGGACGCAATCCGGTCTGTCCCTCTCGGATGATGGACTTGCTCGGCTCGCGCGGCGCGCGGGCTGGCCGATACGGCGTTCGTCGTCCTTGGGCGGAGGCCGTTTCCCTCGGGATTGCGCGCCGATGAAGGCTTTCTCAATCACCGCCGGTCTAGGACGACAGGAGATCGGACGGGACAGAGCGGGGATCGGGATCACCATGCGCCTGCGACTGCGCCTCGACGGACGCAACCCGCGTCGCTGGCATCTCCGCCTGGCCGAGCGCGCCGCCGCGTTGCCGGGCGTCAGCGTCGAGATCGACCGCAGGCCGGGTCCGGGGGGGCTGCCCGACAACGCCGCCCTGCTGTTCCGCCTCGAGGCCCTGGTGGGGCGGCGTCCCCTCGACGGGCTCTCGAGCCCGGTGCCGGCCTCGGCCCTCGGGGAATTCCCGGAGGCATCGTCGGGCCGTCCCGACCTCGTCCTGGACCTGTGCGGCGACGTGCCGGCCGGGGCCGGAATCTGGCACCTCGCCTTCGACGGCCATGCGGGCGAAGCCGCCCTCCTGACCTCGCTCCTCGCCGGGCGGTCGCCGCTGGCGACCCTCGGAGCAGGGGATCGCGTGGTGGCGGCGGGCCGGTTCGGCACCGAGGCCGGCGGCGTCGCCCTGACGGCCTTCGAGGATTCCCTGGCGCGCGCGACGACTTTGATCCTCGCCGCCCTCGCCGGAACGGGGCCGCGCCTCGCCGAATCCGAGATCGCGGCCGCCGAAGGACCCGTGCCGACGGGGCTCGGCGTCGCTGCCCTGGGCAAACGCGCCACGCGGATGCTGGCCTGGTCGATCCTCCGGCGCCTCTACCATCTCTGCTACCGCGCGCCGCATTGGCGGGTCGGCTGGCGCCATCTCGCGGGGCCGGACCTCGTCAACCTGCGCGCCCATCCGGCTTCCGGCTGGCACGACCTGCCGGATGACGGCCATCGCTTCTACGCCGATCCGTTCCCCATCGACCATGCGGGCGGCACGATGCTGTTCGTGGAGGATTATCCGCACGCCACCGGCAAGGCGATCCTGTCGGCGGTGGCGTTCGGCCCGGACGGCCCCATGGGCACCCCCGTTCCGGTGCTGGAGGAGCCCTATCACCTCTCCTACCCGTTCGTGTTCGCGCGCGAGGGGGCGTTCTGGATGATTCCCGAGAGCTGCGCCAACGGCACGGTCGATCTCTACCGGGCTCAGGCGTTTCCGGGCGGATGGGTGAAGGAGGCGACGTTGCTCTCCGGGATCACCGCCAGCGACACCACGCTCGTCGAGCATGACGGGCGCTGGTGGATGTTCGCGACCCTGCGCGACGCCCCGGCCACCATCGGCGCCGAGCACGGCATCGGCTCGTACTCGGACGCGCTGCACCTCTGGTCGGCCCCGGATTTCCGCGGCCCCTGGACGCCGCACCCGGCCAATCCGGTCCTCATCGACATCGCATCCGCCCGGCCGGCGGGGCGGATCGTCCGGCGCGGCGATCGGCTGATCCGCCCGGTCCAGGATTGCCGGGGCGGCTACGGCGAGGCCCTGGCCCTGGCGCGGATCGACCGCCTCGACGCGGAGGGCTACGCGCAGACGGTGGAGACCATCCTGCGGGCCGGACCCCTGTGGCCGGGCAAGCGCCTCCACACCCTGAACCGCAGCGCGGAGTTCGAGTTCATCGACGGCTCGGCGCGGGCGCCGCGCTTTCGCGGCCGCTGACGCGCCGCTGGCCGGTCAGGCCGATTTGGCCGAGGGCTCTGCCGTGTCGGGATGCGCGGGGGACGCGCGCCGCCCCTCCAGCCGGTGGACGGCATGGAGGACGTGACGGCCCGCGAAGTTGCGCCAGCGGCGCATCGTCCAGGTCGGCCCGTTCTGCACCGCCAGGGCCCGTGCATAGAGGCTCGCCCGGATGCACTGCGTATCGGACGCGGTCTTGACCGGATCGTCGTAGAAGGCGCCGATCTTGTCCGCCCCCATGCCGGGCGTCGCCAGCCAATGCGGCAGGTGGAGACGGAAGCGCTCCACGTCGGTGAGCACCTTGCCGATCCCGGTTCCCGGAATCGGACAGGGCGACAGGAACGAGTCCCCGAGCAGGACGACGCCATCGCGGCGATAATCCTCCGCCTGCACGAGGTCGACGGGCCGCATCTCCACGGGGCCGGCGACGGTCAGGTCGGGGCAGTAGCGCGCGAGGCCCGGCAGGGCGGCCCGCAGGCCCCCCTCCGGATCGGCACGGAACGCCTTGACCCAGGGATCGGCGGGGTCGTGGTAGACGAACAGATTGCCCCGCATGGTCCCGCCGATGGGGAACAACGTCACATAGGCGATGCGCGACCCGAACGCGTCCCCGTACAGGGTCAGGGACGGAAACGGGAATGCCGGGACCGGGGCGGCGAGGTCGAAGCCGAGCGACACCGAGTGCTTCGCGCTGAACACCCGCTTGGCGATGCCGACCTTTCGACGCAGCACGTCACCCAATCCCGTGGTGAGCACGACGAGGCGCGCTTCCAGCCGACGGCCGTCGGACAGGACGACATGTTGCAGGTCCGGCCCGGTTTCGATCTCGGCGACGCGGCCGATGGTCAGTGGGGTCGATTCCGGCAATGCGGTGCGCAGGCCGTTCACCAGATCCGCGTAATGCAGTCCGTATTCCCGTGCCGGGACGCGGGTGAGGAGGCGCTGGAACCGCGCGATCCACACCGTGTCGACGGCGGTCGCCACCGCTCGCGCCTGCGGGCCGAGGCCGAGACCGTCGAACTGCACCATCTGCGTCTCGCCGAGTTTCTCGGCGCGGAAATCGTGCGGATAGACGGCGTGGGTATCCAGGATCGCGACCCGGTACCCGTCGGCCGCGAGGGCGCAGGCCGCGCTGGTGCCGGCGAGGCCCGCTCCGATGACGATCACGTCGTGTCGGTCGTCACGCATCTTCAATCTCCGAGACGCTACGAATCGAAGGCGGAGGTCGCTGGTCCCAGATCGACACGTCCGGTGCGCCGGATGATCCGCGCCTCGTCCGATCCGCAGGAATCCTGCCAGCACCTGCGTTCGAAAGCGATGGGATCCAAGCTCGATCCGTGATCCTAGCAGCCTCGCGGGGGCATGCGCCACCGCTCCGGCCGCGATGGCGAAGCGATTCTCGGGCGCGCGGTGAAGATCCGCTTAACGGGAGGGTCGTCGGCGGCGGTTCGGCGCCGAGGCCATCGCGCGGACGACGAACGGGGTCAGGCGCTCACCGTCATCGGCTGGCCGATGGCGGGGGTCGGCGTCGCGAACATCTCCATGTCGTCGGCGAACTGGTCGATGATCTCGCTGGCCCCGTCGAGACAGGTGGCGAGATACTCGGGCAGGGAGGGCGGGGGGGCGAAGCCCTCGGCCAGCAACCGGTCGTTGGCGAAGGTGAGATCGAGGGCGCAGAACGCATAATAGGCGCGGGTGGCCCGCAGCATCACCTGCTTGAGCGCGCCGTCGAGGCCGAAGACTTCGGCGAAGCGCTTGCGCAGGCTGGCGCGGTCGGCGAGATCGAACCGCGTGAAGGCTCGCACGCCGTCGCTGGGCTCGGCCGCCTCGAAAGCCTGGATCAGGTCGCGCCACCGGGTGCTGGAGCGTTCGCCGCCCGAGATGTGGTAGAGCCGGTGCTTCAGATCGGGTTTGACCAGCAGGCCGTGCAGGGTCTCGGCGACCCAGTCGGCCGGAACGATGTCCACAGCGCTGTCGGGACCGCACGGCTTCATCCGCAGCCGGTCCGCCGCCCGGATCACCCAGAGGATGCTCGAGCTCGGGGCGGCGCCGAGCTTGGAATGCCCGACCACGATGGAGGGCCGGGCGACCACGATGGGCAGATCGGCGAATTGCTCGGCCAGCGACGTCTCGGCGGCGGCCTTCGACAGCGTATAGGCGACGAGATGCTTGGCCGACGGGTGCGGATAGGCCTCCTCCCGCACGAGGCTCGGCGCCTCGGCGCCGCAGATCATCGCGGTCCCGACATGGAGGAACCGCTTCAGGTGCGGCATGGCCCGGGCGCGGCGGGCCAGCGCCAGGGTGCCGTCGTGATTGGTGCGGTGAATCCGCTCGTCCCCCCACCAGGAGGTGTCGGCCGCGAGGTGGAGCACGTGCGTCACGTCGTGAAGGCGCGGGTCCATGTCGAGGTCGGCGCGGGTGAAATCGCCGGGGACGATCTCGACCTTACGGGCGAGGCGCTGGGCCGTGAACGGATCGGTGAAGCGTGCCAGCCGCGCGGCGACGCGCTGGCGGCCCTGATCGACGGAGGCACACCGCACCAAGCAGATCCATTGCGCGGCGTCGTCCCGCTCAAGCGCCTGATGCAGGACCGCGCCGCCGATCAGGCCGGTCGCGCCCGTGAGTAGAATACGCTGCACGCTGTTGCCTCCCCCAGTGCGGAGAGCATGTGCCAGACAAAGTCAGAAATAATCCGTGAGAAAATGATCTCGTGCGCCAATCCGGCGACTTGTTGCATAAATACAACTTTCAAGGGCGGCGGAGCGGCGCGGCGGGGATAATGTCCTGGCAGTAATTGCCTTATTTGCCCGGAATCCCGCGATCAGGGGCCGGGGCGAAAGCTGTAGATGGCGCCCAGGCCGAATGACCATTGATCGACGGTGCCGAATCGGCGGACGATCGGGCTCGCCGCGGCGCCGGCCACGAGGCGGTCGTAGCGCGTGAAGGCGAGGGTCTGCCAAGCGTCGGACCATTCGTAGGCGACGCTGCCCGCGAGCCCGACCGAGCGGGGGCCACCCCCCGTGCGATACGGGGGCAGGGCCGGGGCGATGGCCGCCAATCCGGTCGGGACGTCGAAGTCGAGGCGCATGGACGCCGCGTCTCCGAGGGTCAGACGCGGGCCGACGCCGAGGGTGAAGCGACCGATGCGCCGAACGACGTCCGCTGCCAGCTTGGCGAGCACGCCGTCATGGGCGCGCACGCCCTGGGTGATCTCGGCGCGCAGGCGCAAGGTTTCGGGGATGGCCCAGACTTCGCCGAACACGCCGAGGCCGACCGTCGCCGGAGCATGCGGCAATTCGGTGAGGCGGCGATCGTCGCGGGCCGAGCGGCCCTCGCGAAAATCGAGGACCACGCCCGCCTGAACCGGGCCGTCGCCCACCAAGGCCGCGTCGAGCCCATCATCGGGCGCCCACCAATCCGGGGCCTCGTCGGCGCGCCGGAACGAGAGGTAGGGCAGCCCCCACAGGCCGGCCCGCCGGGCGCCCTGGAAGCGCGGCCCCGCCCCCGCCAGCCCACCGATGGACACCACGGTGTTGGGCTCGAAGAGGGTGGCGATGTCGTCTGCCCGGGCGTCCGCCGGAGCGGCTGCGCCGAGCGACAGGACGAGGAGGATCGCGAGGCGGTCGGGGCGATGCGACGGGGCCGGGTCTCTCTGCCCGGTCCCGCATTGGGTGCCGCTGTCCATGACGATGGGCTCCGTCCGCGATCAGAGGCGGGTGAGCACCGCATAGCAGGGCTTGATGGGAAAACAGCCCTCGGTGGACACGATGAACACCCATTTGAGCGGGGCGACGGACCGATCGCCCGGGACGACCGGATGCGGGCGTCTCACCGCGCCGTACAAGAGGCCTTGATGGTGTCGGGCAAGGCCCGCTGCCGCGCGACAAGACCCGGAACCGCGCGGGCGAGAAGCCCGGCGGCGTGGAGGATGGCCCCGGCCTCCTGAATCGATCGGTGCGACAGGGCGACGGCGAGTCGGATCGGGAACTGCGCCGCGAAAGCCGTGCACAGAAGGGCGAGGCCGGTCCCATATCCGTGGTGCTTGATGGCGTAGAGCACGCGGCTGCGCAGGATGTAGAACAGACGATGGGCCTTCGCCCGCTCCGTGGTGCCCTGGCCCCGATGCCAGACTTTCGCCTCGGCGACGTGACGGACCTCATAGCCGGCATCACGCGCGCGGGCGCACAGGTCGACATCGTCGTAATAGACGAAGAAGCGTTCGTCGAAGCCCCCGAGCGCTTCGAACAGCGGGCGACGGATCATCAGGAACGCGCCCATGACCTGATCGACGGGCCGGCTCTCGGCATGATCCCAGTCCCACAGGAAGTGGGACGGGACGATGCGCGGCAGCAGGCGGTGGAGTTGCAGGTCCTGTCCGATCAGGCTGAAGGCCGTGGGCCGCCGGGCGCAGCTGCGGTGAACCGTGCCGGTTTCGTCGCGGAGTTGCGCGCCGACGATTCCCGTTTCCGGTCGCGCCAGCAACGCCCGAAGGGCGATACCGAGGCTGTCTGGCTCCACCTGCGTATCGGGGTTGAGAAAAAGAATGACGGGGGCGCTGCCCAGGGCCGCGCCCTGGTTGCAGGCCCGCCCGAAGCCGACGTTGCTGCGGTTCCGCCGAAGCCCGAGCGCCGGCGCCGTTCGAGGGAGTTCGTCCGCCGAACCGTCCAGGGACGCATTGTCCACCACCACGATGCGGTACTCGACGTCGCCGACGCTCTCGACCTCGATGAGGGCCGCGATGCAGGCCCGGAGGAATGTGTCACTGTTCCAATTGACAATGACAATGTCGATGGTCAATTCACACGATTCGTGCATGGTGGTCCGGGAATCATTGGTTATGATCGATCTTGTGCATGGGAAAACGGCATAGTCTATCGGAATATCAAATATAGAGTGATAAAAAATAATTCTCGGTCTAAGACCCCTCCCTTCATTCGCGGTGGCAAGATCGGGTCCCCACGGCGCGGGTCCTGTTCAGGGCTGCGATCGCCCATCGACAGGACGGCGCCCCACCGCTGATAGGCCAGGTGCGCACTTTCTGTTTCGCGTCTAGGTGGGAATTTTTCACACGTCAATCGGTTCGTGGGGGGCTCTCACCGCGCATCGGCGGGAGGCGATCGCCGCCACCCAGCGACGGTGCCGCATGACCGATGGTGACCCTCGGCGCCGTTGCGGGAAACGGAGCACCCCCGCCATCGCACCCCCGCGAGATCGCGCGGCTCTCCGAGCCCGTCTCGGGGGATCGATGCCGTACCGAACGCGAAACGGGGCGGTGAAAAGGGCTTGCACGAATCCTGCCCCTTCTCGATCGCCCGATTCGCGGCCATCCTCCAGGGGCCGAATCCGATCGTCGTCGCCACGCCGGACGCGCGAGGGGTGGGAGCCGGCGGCGGCTCCGCACGGGGCGGTCTTTCCACGCCCACCGGGAGGATGCGATGCCCCGCGAGACCATCTACGATCGAGATCTCGACCGGAATCCCGCCAATCACCAGCCGCTGACGCCGCTCGGCTATCTCGACAGGGCGGCCCGGACCTACCCGGACCGGATCGCGGTGATCCACGGCCCCCTGCGCCGCAGCTACGCCGATTTCTACGCGCGGTGCCGGCGACTCGCCTCCGCCCTGCGCCGGCGCGGAATCGGGCGCGGCGACACCGTGGCGGTGCTCCTCGCCAACACTCCCGCGATGCTGGAGGTGCATTACGGGGTGCCGATGGCGGGCGCGGTGCTCAACACCCTGAACACCCGGCTCGATGCCGCGGCCCTGGCGTTCTGCCTGGAACATGGCGAGGCCAAGGTGCTGATCACCGATCGCGAATTCGCCCCCGTGGCCGGCCCGTCCCTGGAGCAGACCCGCCTGCGCCCGCTGGTCATCGACGAGGACGATCCCGAATATACCGGTCCGGGCGAGCGGCTCGGCGCGCTCACCTACGAGGACTTGCTCGCCGAGGGCGACCCCGCCCAAGACTGGGCGATGCCCAAGGACGAGTGGGACGCGATTTCCCTCAACTACACCTCGGGCACCACCGGCGACCCGAAGGGCGTGGTCTACCACCATCGCGGGGCCGCGCTGCTGTCGCTCGGCAACGTCGTCACGGGGGAGTTGCACGGACACCCGGTCTATCTCTGGACGCTGCCGATGTTCCATTGCAATGGCTGGTGTTTCACCTGGACGCTCTCCATCGTCGCCGGAACCCATGTCTGCCTGCGCCAGGTCCGGGCGGAGGCGATGTATCGGCTGATCGCCGAGCACGGGGTGACGCATCTGTGCGGCGCGCCGATCGTAATGCAGCTCCTGCTGAACGCCCCGGCGCAGGAACGGAAGCCGCTGCCGCACGCGGTGGCCTTCTTCACTGCGGCCGCGCCGCCACCCGAGGCGGTGCTGGCCGGCATGAGCGCGGCGGGCTTTGCCGTCACCCATCTCTACGGCCTCACCGAGAGCTACGGACCCGCCGTGGTGAATGCCTGGCACGCCGAATGGGACGCTCTGGCCGCCGACGAACAGGCGGCCCGCAAGGCGCGCCAGGGCGTCCGCTACCCGGTGCTGGAAGGGCTGGACGTGCGCGATCCCTCCACCCTCGCCTCCGTCCCGGCGGACGGGCAGACCATCGGCGAGGTGATGATGCGCGGCAATGTCGTGATGCGCGGCTACCTCAAGAACCCGGCCTCGACGCAGGCCGCCTTCGCGGGCGGATGGTTCCACAGCGGCGACCTCGGGGTGAAGCATCCGGACGGCTACATCCAGCTCAAGGACCGCTCGAAGGACATCATCATCTCGGGTGGCGAGAACATCTCGTCCATCGAGGTGGAGGATGCGCTGTTCAAGCATCCCGCGGTGGCCGCCGCCGCGGTGGTGGCCAAGCCCGATGCCAAATGGGGGGAGACGCCCTGCGCCTTCGTGGAACTGAAGGAGGGGGCGCAGGCCAGCGCCGAAGATCTGGTGGCCTGGTGCCGGGAGCGGCTGGCCGCCTACAAACTGCCGCGGCACGTCGTCTTCGGCGCGTTGCCGAAAACCTCCACCGGCAAGGTCCAGAAGTACCGGCTCCGCGAGCAGGCGCGCGAAGTTTGAGGCGGCCTCCGCTCGTGGCGGGCGCGGGCCTTACCCATCGCCTGCGCGGCGCTCGCGTGAAGCCGAACTCCGCTTCCTGCGCGCGGATCGAGCCGCAACCGGTGTGCGGCCGAGGCGATCCCGCCATGCGCCTGCCGCACCGGCCTCTCCCGCGAGGTGCCGCGGGGGCCGAATGATCCCGTCCCTGCCGGCCGACCCGTCGCGAATCCGGCCTGATCCATTCTCATCACCCGTCTGTGCTGACAAAACGGGGATCATATCGGCATGGGACTGTGAAAATCACTCCTAACGCTCCGAGAGGTGTGCGCTATTCGGGTGAATATGGGTTGACACCGAAGCTCGCGGGCACGACAAGCGTCGCCATCAATATCGGGACGAACAGAGATCCTAAATTTGTGCCGGTATTGACGCCTTATGCTTCGTTTTGGCTGTCATGAAGACCACCACTTCATTTTGTGTCTTGGCAGGTCGATCGCCTAATCAGTATCAGGTTTGGCGCTGGGGGCGAGCCGGTCGAAGCCGTCGCGCCTCGTTCGTTCAGCGCGTTCCGAAATCGCCATGAAGTGTTCGGCGGTTCCATTCCGGAGTCGCCGTCAAAGCTTCCTCCTCTCCGGTCGGCCCGTACTGACCGAGAGGGACCCGCAGGGACGGGTCCGGCGTGAAATGCTGAAAATCAACTCTGTGAACTGGAGTTTCGTCATGTCAAAGCTCTCGAAGCTGATCGCGGTCGCCGGAATGCTGGCGGTCGGCGGCGGCGCGACTGCCGGCTATGGGGCGGAATATCGACAGATCGCCCAGGCCGAGCCGCCGGCCAGCGCCCCGGCCAGCGCTCCGGCGAGGCCGCGGCCGCCGGCGCCGCGACATGTCGAGAAGCCCAAGGCCGCGCCCGTCGCGGCGCCGGCGCCCGCCGCAGTGCCGGCCCAGGCCGCCAACACGGCCCTGGTGTCGCAGAAGCTGACCGAGGCGGGGGCTGCCTGCACGGGCCGGATCGAGGATATCGCCCGCGATGCACTCGGAGGCACGAAAGGCTTGGTGCCTGTCTCCAGTTGGCTTCCGCGGGACCCCAAGAAGCACATGGCCTCCGTCATCGTCGGCCAGGATTTCGGGCCGGAGGCGCGCGTCCCCCATGGGTTGACGGGAATCGTGGCCGCGCCGACCGGACAGGGCGACCAGTGTGACGGATACACGTTCCAGGTCATGCCGAGCCCCCTGACATGCGGGGAGATTCAGGCGAATTTCCTGAAGAGCGGTCAGCCCGTCGCGGATCTCGCCGGCTTTCCGCTGCTGCGGAACGCGAGGAGCCAGGTGGCGCTGATGCCGGCCGTGAGTGGCCCCGGCTGCATCGTTGTCAGCGTGAGCCTGTCCTACTGATCGGGGGTGGTCGCGCCGCGTCGCGGGTGGGGAACCGGGGCGCTGGGAGGCTGTCGCCCCGCCGAGGCCCAAACGCGCCACCGGGATGGTGATTGCAGATGTCCTGCGGACCAGGGACTGGCCGCGGATTCCCAGGGTCGTCCAATCCTTTTCATTTGTCATGCGTGACTGCGTTGCGCGGTCGCCAAGGAAGACAAAGCGATACCGATGCTCCCAGACAGCGCACTGAAGTCCATGAAGGCCATGTTCGCCACGCCGTGTTACATCTCGGCGGTCAGCATGAATTTCACCACCAGCATTTACGAGATGGCGATCCACACCCATCGCTTCGGTCTCGACTCTGTCTTCCATATGCATTCGGAGAGCTTGATCACGCGATCAAGAAACAAGATGCTGATTCCCTTTCTCAAGGACGAATCACTGACCCATCTCTTCTGGATCGATTCTGATCTCGCGTTCACGCCGCAATCGGTCTGCCGGCTCCTCCTGGCGGACAAGGATGTCGCGGCCGGTGTCTATCCGATCAAGAGCTTCAACTGGCCCGAGGGCGGTCTTCCGGCCGGGACGACGCGCGAGCAATTCGAGGACCGCTACACCACCTATCCCTTCAATCCGATCGGTCATGGCAGCGAGAAAGTCAGGGGCTACGCGGATGCGGATGACTTCGTCGAGGTGGCCGAAGCCCCCACGGGGTTCATGTGCATCAAACGGGATGTCATTCTCCGGATGCTGAAGCATTATCCGGAGTTGAACTACGTTCCCGACGGCCCGCCGAACAACCCCGACGCTCCCTATCACTGGCTGCTGTTCGATTGCATGGTCGATCCGGATACAGGGCGCTACCTGTCGGAGGATTATGCCTTCTGCCGGCGGTGGCGCGACATGGGCGGCAAGGTTCACGTCGATCTGCAATGCCAGCTCATGCATCTCGGCCAGCACGCGTTCCGTGGCAATCTGGCCGAGAGCTTACGCATCCAGGGGCGCTGGTAGTCAGATCGGGCCTCCGCTGAGAGGGGCTCGAAACGGGGGGCATGAGGGCGTTGTCCGCGGTCTTCGGATCGGGGACGATGCCCGCGTGGGGTGGAGGATTGTGCGCGCGCCGAACCGATC
>JAKONB010000100.1 GCA_022702195.1 Beijerinckiaceae bacterium
CGAGGAGGAACTCGAGGACCGTGTCGAGGGCATCACCGCAGGGGTCGCCGCATGAACATCGCCATTCGCAATCCGGTCGTCGCACGCCAGCCCGAGGGCAGCGTCCAGGTCGCACTCGACCCGAACCTCAAGATCGGCACCGCCAAGGTGTTCGCCGTCTACGGCAAGGGCGGCATCGGCAAGTCGACGACCTCGTCGAACCTGTCGGTGGCGTTCTCCAAGCTCGGCAAACGGGTGCTGCAGATCGGCTGCGACCCCAAGCACGATTCCACCTTCACCCTGACCAAGCGCCTCGCCCCCACGGTGATCGATGCCCTGGAGGCGGTGCAGTTCCACTCGGAGGAACTGCGCATCGAGGACTTCGTGGCGGAGGGCTACAACGGCGTGATGTGCGTCGAGGCCGGCGGCCCCCCGGCCGGCACCGGCTGCGGCGGCTACGTCGTCGGCCAGACCGTAAAGCTCCTGAAGGAGCATCACCTGCTCGAGGACACCGACGTGGTGATCTTCGACGTGCTCGGCGACGTGGTCTGCGGCGGCTTCGCCTCGCCGCTCCAGCACGCCGATCAGGCGCTGATCGTCACCGCCAACGACTTCGACTCGATCTTCGCCATGAACCGGATCGTCGCGGCGATCCACGCCAAGGCGAAGAACTACAACGTCCGGCTCGGCGGGGTCATCGCCAACCGTTCCGCCAAGACCGACGAGATCGATCGCTTCAACGCCGCCGTGGGCCTGGAGCGCATCGCCCACTTCCCCGATCTCGACGTGGTCCGGCGTTCGCGCCTCAAGAAATCGACCCTGTTCGAGATGGAGCCGACGCCGGAACTCGAGGCGGTGACCACCGAATACATGCGGCTGGCCGCCCATCTCTGGGCCGGCGGCAAGCCGCTCGACGCGATCCCCATGAAGGACCGCGAGCTGTTCGAATTCCTCGGCTTCGATTGAACGGGCGCCGGATCATGACCTCACCCAGCTACGCGGCCCGCCGCTCGCAACTCACCACCTATTTCGACCGCACCGCCGTGGAGGCCTGGGCGCGGCTGACCTCGGACGTTCCGGTCTCCAAGATCCGCGCGACGGTGCGGGCCGGGCGCGACGCCATGCGGGCCAACCTCCTGTCGTGGCTGCCGGCCGACCTGACCGGCAAGCGTCTGCTCGATGCCGGCTGCGGCACCGGGGCGCTCAGCCTGGAGGCCGCCCGCCGGGGGGCGGAGGTGGTGGCCATCGACGTCTCCCCGACCCTGATCGGCCTCGCCCGGGAGCGGGTCGGCACGATCCGGACCGGCTCCATCGACTTCCGGGTGGGCGACATGCTCGATCCGGGGCTCGGCCGTTTCGACCACGTCGTGGCGATGGACTCGCTGATCCACTACGCCACCCCGGACATCGTCCGGGCGCTCGCCGCGCTCGCCACCCGCACCGACGGCGCGATCCTGTTCACCGTGGCGCCGCGCACGCCGCTCCTCACCCTGATGCACATGGCCGGGCGCGTCTTCCCCCGCGGCGACCGGGCGCCGGCCATCGTTCCGGTGGGGGAGGGCGATCTGCGCCGGCGGGTGTCGGCGGAGCCGGCGCTGGCGGCCTTCGGGATCACCCGCACGCACCGGGTCAACAGCGGGTTCTACCTCTCTCGGGCCCTCGAACTCGGGCGGCTGCCATGACCCGCCTCGGCACCGCCATGGCCCGCGCCCTTCAGCGCGTCGGCCCCGGCCTTCTCCCCTTCGCCGACGCGGCGACGGCGGAGCTGCCGATGGGGCGCCTGCTCCGGCTCGCCCTGTTCCAAGTCACGGTCGGCATGGCCGCCGTGCTGCTCATCGGCACGCTCAACCGGGTGATGATCGTCGAACTGGCGGTGCCGGCCTGGATCGTCGCCGTGATGCTGTCGCTGCCGCTGATCTTCGCGCCGTTCCGGGCGCTGGTCGGCTTTCGCTCGGACACCCACCGCTCCGTGCTCGGCTGGCGCCGGGTGCCCTACATCTGGTTCGGCACCCTGCTGCAATTCGGCGGGCTCGCCATCATGCCCTTCGCCCTGCTGATCCTGTCGGGCGACACCACTGGGCCGGCCTGGCCCGGCCACGTGGCGGCGGCCTTGGCCTTCGTCATGGTGGGCGCCGGCCTCCACACCACCCAGACCGTCGGCCTGGCGCTCACCACCGACCTCGCCCCCGCCCAGGCCCGCCCCCGCGTGGTGGCGCTCCTCTGCGTCATGCTGCTGGTCGGCATGGTGGTGAGCGCCGTGGCGTTCGGCCTGCTGCTCGCCGATTTCTCGGCCCTGCGCCTGATCAAAGTGATCCAGGGGGCGGCCCTCGTCACCGTGGTGCTCAACGGCATCGCGCTGTGGAAGCAGGAGCCGCGCGCCCCCGGCCGCACGGCGCGCGAGACGCCGCGCCCGGCCTTCTCGGAATCCTGGGCGCTCTATGCCGGCAAGGGCCGGGCGCGCCGCCGCCTCGTCGCAACGGGGCTCGGCACCGCCGCCTTCTCGATGCAGGACATCCTGCTGGAGCCCTATGGCGGGCAAATCCTGCACCTGCCGGTGGCCGCCACCACGGC
>JAKONB010000582.1 GCA_022702195.1 Beijerinckiaceae bacterium
ACCGCCTCGATGGAGGCCACGTCCTTGATGCGCTCGGCGGCGGCGGGGGGCTGCTGCTTCATGCCCTCCTGCGCCGAGGCGGCCCCGGGCGCGGCAGCCGCCATCCCCAGGGACAGGGCGAGGAGAAGGGTCGCAGGAACTTGCGTCTGCACGGAAGGCCTCGGTTTGATGGGGATCGGGACGGCGGGACCGCTCAGTAGCGCGGGTCTTCGCCGAACAGGTAATCGGGGTCGCGCCGGCGCGGGCGCGGCGGCTCGTCGTCATCGCCGAAGGGCGAGCGCCGGGTGCCGGGCCAGGGCTGGTAGACGTCGCCCTGCGCCCGGCGGCTGCGGGGTTCCGTGCGGCCGCCGAACGGGTCGAGCAGGTCGGGCTCCGGCTGGCGCCGGCCGGTGACGGCGCCGAACAGGTCGCCGCCGGCATCGGCCCCGTCCTCGGCCCCGAGGTCGCCATCCTCCGCATCGGGCCGCAGGGCGGTCCGGGTCTCGCGCGGCAGCAGCTTGTACTGGGTGTCGGCCATGCGGCCGTCCTTCACCCGGAAATGCTCGCGAAAACCGCCTTCCTCCAGGCGCTCGCCGCTGCGCGGGTCGATGCCGGCATCGGCCAGGTAGGGCCGGGCCTCGGGCGACGGCGGGGCGAGGGGGGTCCGCGGGACGCCGTTGGCCCAGGCCGCCTGAAGGATCGTGCCGGCGATCGGCACCGCGAGATGACCGCCGGTCTGGCCGCGCCCCAGGGTCTTGCGGGTGCCGTCGGCATTGTCGTAGCCGACCCAGACCACGATGGTGATCTCGTTGGTGAAGCCGGCGAACCAGGCGTCGTTCTCGTTCTCCGAGGTGCCGGTCTTGCCGGCGATGGACGACGCGAACCGGCTGAGCGCGGCAGCGGTGCCGTGCTGCGTCACCCCCTGCAGCATGGTCTTCAGCTGGTAGAAGGCCACCCGGTCGGCCGAGCCGATCCGCGTCGGCTCGCGGGCGGCGTGCTGGTAGAGGGTCTTGCCGTCGCGCTCCACCGATTCCAGCGCGTAGGGGGCGGGCCGCGCGCCCTCGTTGGCGATGGCGGCGTAGAAGGCGGCCAGATCCACCATCCGGACCGGCTGGGCGCCGAGCACGAAGGGATAGTAGCGCTCGCACTCGGCGTAGAGCTGCGCCTCCAGGGCGAGGTCGCACACCTTCTGCAGGCTGGCCGGCGCCGTCTCGGCGATGCCGCCCTGGAGCAGGCGGGCGGTGACGAGGTTCTTCGAGAATTCGAGGCCGCGCCGCAGGGTGGTGGCGCCCGCGCCGCCGCCCTCGTAGTTCTTGGGCGACCAGGACTGGCCGACCCCGCCGATGGGCGGCAGGGTGATGGCCGCATCCATCACCAGCGTGTTGGGCTGCAAGCCCGCATTCAGCGCCGCCAGGTAGGTGAGGGGCTTCAGGGTCGAGCCCGGCTGGCGCACCGTCTGGGTCACCCGGTTGAGCTGGCTCAGCGGGTAGGAGAAGCCCCCCGCCATGGCGAGGATGCGCCCGGTGCGGTTCTCCAGCACCAGGGCCGCCCCCTGGACGCTCGGGCGCACCCGCAGGTCGGCGCGCGGATTCTTGGCGTTCGCATCGCGCAGCTTCACCCGCACCACGTCGTAGGGCATCAGCCGGCCCCGCGCCGGGCCGGGATCGAGGCTGGCGGTCCGCCCGTCGGCGAGGCCGACCCTGACGGGGCCGACCTTGGCGGGGTTTGCGCGTCCGGTCTCCAGCACCACGGCGAGCGGCCAATGCACGTCGTAGAGGACCGGCCGGGCGCTCTCCAGGGCCCGCTGCCAGGCGGGTTTCGGCCCCTGCGGCTTGACGGCCTCCGTGGGCTTGGCGGCGGCCTTGCGCTCGGCCTTCGTCGTCGTCTCGCTCTTCGTCTCGCTCCTGGGCGCGGGTTTGGCCGGCTCCGGCGGCTTGACCGCCTCGCCGGTGAGGAGCGGCGCCGCCGCGGCCGAGCCCTCGGGGGCGGGCGCCGCGTTCTCCAGCCGGCGCACCGCCTCGGCGAGGTTGAGCTCCGGCCCCTCGTAGCGCTGGCGCCCCGTGGACCGCTCATAGGCGGCGAGCCCGTCCTGCAACGCGGTCTCGGTGGCGGTCTGGAGGCCGGCATTGATCGTGGCGCGGACCACGTGCGAGGCCGTGGTCAGCGAGTCGAGCCCCGCGAAGGTGCGGGCCTCGCGGGTGAGGTGATCGACGAAGTAGAAGCCGGACTCGCGCCGCGCCGTCTCGATGGGGGCGAGGCCCAGCGGCGCGTTGGCGGCCTGGGTGAGCTGGGCCTCGGTGATGACGCCCTCCTCCTTCATCCGGGCGAGCACGTAGGCGCGCCGCTCCTTGGCCCGGTCGGGGTAGCGGTCGGGGCTGTAGAAGTTCGGCCCCTTGGGCATGCCGGCGAGCAGAGCCGCCTCCGGCACCGTGAGCTGCCCCACCGATTTGCCGAAATAGCTGCGCGCCGCCATCTCGATGCCGTAGGCGCCGCGGCCGAGATAGATGCCGTTGAGGTAGAGTTCGAGGATCTGCGGCTTGGCGAGGATCCGCTCCAGCCGGCTCGCCACGATCATCTCGCGCATCTTGCGCTCGTAGGTGACGTCGTCGCCCACCGAGAGGTTCTTGACCACCTGCTGGGTGATGGTGGAGCCCCCCGCCGGACGGCCGGGCGCGGCGAGATTGCCGATGAAGGCCCGGATGACGCCGCGCTCGTCGATGCCCCGATGGGTCTCGAAGCGCTTGTCCTCGGCCGCCACGAAGGCCTTCTGCACCAGCGCCGGCACCTCGGCGATGGGCACGGTGAGGCGCCGGCCGTTGGCCTCGAACGCCTCCGCGTAGCGCTGGCCGGCCCCGTCGAGGATGAGGCTGGCGCCGGGCAGTTTGCGCTCCTTGAGCGCCTCGGCCGAGGGCAGGTCCACGAGCGCCTTGTTGTAGAAGGCGATGACCTCACCCGCGTCGAAGGGCGAATCCTTCGGGCTCTCGCCCTTGCAGAACTGGCGGTAGCTGACGGTCAGCTCGCCGATGTCGAGCCCATGCAGGATCTTGGGCGCGCTCGCCCCGCCGATGGCGGTGGGGTCCTCCATCGCGGTGGAGATCAGCTCGTCGAGGTTGATGTCCTCGATGTCGAAGGCCTTGCGCATATGGGCGCAGCCGTCGCGCAGGATCTGCACGACCTGCGCCTTGTCGGCGACGGGATCGAACTGGGTCTTGACCGCATCGGGCCGCGTCGTGACCTGGCTGAGGGTCAGCGCGGTCGCGAACAGCTTGATCAGGATGATGTTCATGCGACGCGGGGGACCGGGGGCAGGGGACGCGGAAACGGATCGTCAGGCGTCCGGCAGGGCCGGACGGACGGACCCAGGATGCGATGCACAACGCGGCTGATTTAAGGTGGCGCTTGCGCCGATTCGGCTTGTTGGGAGTGAACGAAGGAGGTCCGACATGCCCCGCATGCGCACGCATCCCGGCGGGATCCTGGCGCAAGACTTCCTTGCCCCGCTCGGCCTCTCCGCCCGGCAGGTCGCGGCCGAGATCGGGGTTTCACCCAACCGCCTGTCGGAGATCATCCGCGCGCGGCGGGGCGTCACCGCCGATCCGGCGATCCGGCTCGGCGTCCGGTTCGGAACCTCGGCGCAAATCCGGCTCAACCTCCAGAAGGCCCGCGCTCTGTCGAAGGCCCGCGCGACGATGGAGGATTCGGTCATCCGCGCCCGCGAGCCCGACCCGGCCGCGACCGCGTAGGGTCGGGAAGGCGTCCCTACTTGTTGCGCCCCAAGAGCACCAGCCAGCCGATCCCGATCACGCAGACCATCGCCCCCACGGTGACGAAGGCCGGGGTGCCGAGATCCATGAAGCGGGGGGCCAATTGGGTGG
>JAKONB010000583.1 GCA_022702195.1 Beijerinckiaceae bacterium
GTGGCGCGAGAGGGTGCGTTGTGCGTATGAAAATCAAGAGAAACGGCGCCAGAACGCCGGTGGTCATGGTGGAGAAACCGAGGGAGCGCCGCCTGCTCCGGAGCCGTGCCGACTGGGCCGATCCGGAGGCGGCGATGGGGCCGCTGCCCGGCGCGATGCTGGTTCTGCTCAGCCGCCTGCACCGCTCGGAGCGCCGCCGCAGCGACGACGACGATCGCGCCGTCTGAACGCGCATGGTGCGGGGCCGGATGGTCGTGATACGGATCGGCCATGCGGGACCTTGCGGGACGGGTGCGATGAACGGAGCGCGGCGATCATCTCGGGGCGGCGGGGCGTCATGCCGGGCGGCGCCATCGGTTTTCGCTCGGCCCTGACCGCTTGGAACGCTTCGGCCTGACCCCCGACGAGTGGACCGCCGTGTTTCTCAGCGTGCGGGTCGCGTCGGTGGCGACCCTCGCGAGCCTGCTGCCCGGCCTCGCCATCGCCTGGCTGCTGGCCCGCAGGCGTTTTCCCGGGCGCGCGCTCCTCGACGGGCTGGTGCATCTGCCGCTGATCCTGCCGCCGGTGGTGACCGGTTACCTCCTCCTCCTGGCGCTCGGCCGGCGCGGCCTGGTCGGGCCGGCGCTCGCCGAACTCGGCCTCGTCTTCTCGTTCCGCTGGACCGGGGCGGCCCTGGCCTGCGCCGTCATGGGCTTTCCCCTCATGGTGCGGGCGATGCGCCTGTCCATCGAGGCGGTGGATCGCCGGGTGGAGCAGGCGGCCGCGACCCTGGGCGCCTCGCCGCCGGCGGTGTTCCTCACCGTGACGCTGCCCCTGGCGCTGCCCGGCGTGCTCGCCGGGTCGGTGCTGGGCTTCGCCAAGGCGATGGGTGAGTTCGGCGCCACCATCACCTTCGTGTCCAACATCCCGGGCGAGACCCAGACGCTGCCCTCGGCGATCTACACGCTGACGCAGGTGCCGGGCGGGGAGGGCGCCGCCCTGCGGCTGACCCTGATCTCGGTCGCCGTCTCGATGGCGGCGCTCCTCGTCTCGGAAGTGCTGGCGCGCCGCATCGGCCGGCGGCTCGGGGCCGAGGCGCCATGAACCTCGCGGTGGACGTGTCGCTGACCCGGGGGGGCTTCGCCCTCGACGTGGCCTTCACGGCGCCGTCCGGACTCACCGCCCTGTTCGGCCGCTCCGGTTCCGGCAAGACCACGATCATCGACCTGATCGCCGGCCTGGTCCGCCCGGATCGCGGCCGCATCGCCTGCGACGGGGAGGTGCTCGTCGATACGGCCACGCGCATGTCCGTGCCGACCCATCGTCGGCGCATCGGCACCGTCTTCCAGCAGGCGCGCCTGCTGCCCCACCTCACCGTCCGGCAGAACCTCACCTATGGCCGCTGGTTCGCCGGCTCCCGCAGCGACGCGTCCGGTCTCGGTTTCGACGACGTGGTCGGGCTGCTCGGCATCGACCATCTGGTGGACCGGCGTCCCGCCGGCCTGTCGGGCGGCGAGGGCCAGCGCGTGGCGATCGGCCGGGCGCTGCTCTCCCGCCCGCGCCTGCTCCTGATGGACGAGCCGCTGGCCGCCCTCGACGCCGCCCGCAAGGCCGAGATCCTGCCGGCGATCGAGCGCCTGCGCGACCGGGCCGGCATCCCCATCGTCTATGTCAGCCATGCGGTCTCCGAGGTCGCCCGCCTCGCCGGCACCATCGTGGTGCTGGAAGCCGGCCGCGTCGCCGCGTCGGGGCCGGCCGAGACGATCCTGCGCCGCGGCGAACTCGGAGCCTTCCATGAAGCGGAGGCGGGTGCGCTCCTCGACATGGTGGTGGAGGCCGACGGGGAGACCGGTCTGACCCGGCTCGCCGGCCGGGCCGGGCGGCTGGACGTGCCGGGGCTCGGCCGCGCGGTGGGGACGCGGGTACGGGTCCGGGTGCCGGCGCGCGACGTCATCGTCTCGCTCGGGGCGCCCCTCGGCCTGAGTGCCCGCAACGTCCTTCCGGGCCGGATCCTCTCGCTGCGACCGTTGGGGGAGGCCGCCATCCTGGCGGAGATCGATTGCAACGGGGCGATCCTGTCGGCCCGGCTCACCCGGGCTTCGAGCGAGGCCCTCGCCCTCGTCCCCGGCCGCCCGGTCTTCGCCATCGTGAAGAGCGTGGCGTTCGATCCGCACGATATGGGGACCGGCCGCACGATCGGGGCGATCGAGATCTGACGGAGCCTCCGCTCGATCGGAGCGGCAACCCGGTCCGTCGTCCCGCGGGTCGTGTAGGCGAAGCCGACCCCATGGTCTGGCGCGGCAATCGACCGGACGTCGTCTCACCCCCGGGCCGCGATGCCCCGAGGCGGAACCGCCATCCGCGATTCAGCGGTGATGAACCGAATTCGGCCTGCGGCCTTCTCGCCAGACGGTCCGGGCTGAGATATTAGAGAAAGCGACCAAAGCCAGTTAGGGCTTCTTCAGGACATTCTCATCCTGCGGTGGACGGCTGGTGGATCGTAAGGTCTGATTTACATTATACCGCGTTTGTTGTTGCATGCGAGGGCGGACCAAGAAGGGGCGTGCGCCATGTCTATCTCCAGTGTCGGTGCTGTCACCGCCGTCCGGGCACCCGTGCCCGCGCCGGGATCGGCACAGCAATCGGATGCCGCGCCCGCCGCGTTGGCGCCCGCCGTGCGCATCGATGTCCGTTCGCCGGATACCGCCCGGTTCCCGGCGCCCGATCTGTCGGAGACCAAGGGTTCATCCAAGGATGCCGTCCAGCGGCATAACCGGATCGATCCGGACACGAAGACCGTCGTCTATCAGGAGGTCGATCCGGCCTCGGGGGACATTGTGGTCCAGATCCCGGATGCCGCCATCTTGAAGGCGCGCGCCTATGCCGAGGCCCAGGCGGACCGGGACCACAAGGTCGACCGGACCGCCTGACCTTTCCGGCCTGAAGCGCCGATGTCTCGGCGCCCCGGTCCGGCGTGCCGCCCGACCGGTGTCGGAT
>JAKONB010000042.1 GCA_022702195.1 Beijerinckiaceae bacterium
GGCGCTCCTGCGCGGTCTTGCGCTCCTTCTCGGCGGAATCCGTCAGCCGCAGGATCACCTCCAGCAGGGTGATGCGCAGGGCCTCGGCGATGCGCAGATCCGCCTCGGACCACGGGGTCGACTGGCCGTGCACCACCTCGGTCCAGGCCTCGAAGCTCTTGCGCGGCGTCAGGCGCACGCCGTTCGGCCCCGGCTCCGCCGGCTTGTCGGGGTTGCCGGCCCAGGTCACCGTGCGGGCGATCTCGCGGCGGAAGAAAACGAGGAAGTCGCGCGGCGCCCGCGAGATCGGCACGGCGAGGAGACCCGCCGAGCGTTCGGTGAAATCCGCCCCCGGCAGGTGGACCTTGCCGATCTCGTCCGTGGCGAAGGCCCGACTCGTGGCGGTGCGGTTGAGGAAGCGGATGAGGCCGCGGAACTCCTCCGCCGTGGGGGTGGCGCCCTGGAGGGTGATCTCGCCGTTCACCCACACCCCGATGCCGTCGCAGGTGACGATGCCGGCGATGTCGTCGAGGAAGCCGGTGATGTTCTCCAGGCTGGTGCCGCCGGAGGCGAGCGCCCCCATCAGGCGGTTGTGCAATTCGCGCGACTTGGCCTCGTAGGCGATCTCGGCCTCGCGCTCGCGGCTCTCCAGGATCCAGGAGAACATCTGCCCGAACAGCTCGGCCCCGGTGCGGCGCTCCAGCGAGATGTGGCGCGGCTCGGAATGGTGGCAGGCGAACAAGCCCCAGAGCTTGCCGCCGCGCAGGATCGACACCGACAGGGAGGCCGCCACCCCCATGTTGCGCAGGTATTCGAGGTGGATGGGCGACACCGTGCGCAGGGTGCTCATCGACAGGTCGAGGGGACGCCCCTGCGGGTCGCGCTGCGGCAGCACCGGGGCGGATGGGGCGTTCACGTCCGTGATGATGCGCAGCCAGTTGCGCTCGTAGAGCGCGCGCGCCTGGCGCGGGATGTCGGAGGCCGGATAATGCAGGCCCAGATAGGGATCGAGGCCGGCCCGGGCCGATTCGGCGATGACCACGCCGGATTCGTCCGGGTCGAAGCGGTAGACCATCACCCGGTCGAAGCCGGTGAGCGCCCGCATCTGGCGCACCGCCTCGCGGCAGAACGGATCGAAGCCGCTCGTCTGCTGCAGGCGTCCCACCATGCTGCGCACGATGTTGCCGGCGTTCAGGTGCTCGACCGTGCTCGGCTCGGCTTCGAGGACGATGTCGCCGTCCGAGACATGCAGGGCGATGTCGAAGGCCGGGCCGCCCGGTTGCAGCACGGTGTCGAAGATGCGGTCGATGGCGTCGGGGCCGCGCAGGGTCTGAAGGTGCCCGCGAATGACGTGGATCGCCTCCAGGTCGAGGATGTCGGACAGCGGCAGGCCGAGCATGTCCGCCACCGGCTGCCCGAGCCAATCCGCGGCGTTCTCCGAGGCGCGCACCACGATCCAGTCGGGGGAGACCGCGAGGAGGAAGCCGAAGGGCTGCACCGCGCCGAGGATATGGATCGGCTCGCGGTCGCACGACGTCAGGTCGACGCTTCCGGCTGTCATGCGATCGACTCGGTGGGCATGGGGATCATCTCGGGCAATACGGCGTCTTCGACCTGCGCCGGATGGGCCGGCGCAGAGGACTAACGACGGAGAGCCGAGAAAGTCTCGTCACAAGCTCGCGGCTTATGCCCGCCCGATGATCGGGTGGCCAGCGGGGCGACGGAAGGATCGCGAAAAGGGCGTGGAGCGGGTACCGGGAATCGAACCCGGGTATTCAGCTTGGAAGGCTGCTGCTCTACCATTGAGCTACACCCGCATGCCCCGACCGATAGCATGGCGAAGCAGGCTTGGAAACGCGCCTTGCGACCGACGGGAATTGCGACCAGCGAGACGGTCAGTCGACAAGTCTTCGAAGGATGTTTGGTGGGGGAAGTAGGACTCGAACCTACGAAGCTTACGCAGCGGATTTACAGTCCGCCCCCTTTGCCGCTCGGGACATTCCCCCAAACCGCTGCCCGTGGGCAGCGCGCGGGGTCCTTATGGTGAGGCCTCGCGCGGGTGTCAACACGCTTCCGGCCGGATGCGAAAAAAGGACGGGCCGCTGGTCCGCCATCGTCCCGCGGTCGCCGGGATCGGGAGCCCCGGGGGCCGACTCCGCCGTTCCGGCTCAATCCGGCAGGGCGAGGTCGCAGAGCCGCAGTTGGGCGCGGTCCGCCCCGCGCCAGCTATCGACGCCCAACGTGCCGGCGGCATGCACCTCGCGGCCGATCGCCCCCAGGATGGCGAGGCCGAGCGGCCCCTGCGCCGCCCGGAACGCGATGGCGCCCAGGGTCTGACCCTCGCGGCTGCGCAGGCGCGCCCGCACATGGCCGTTCCCGACGAGGCCGGCATCGACGATGCGGTGGCGCGGCAGGGCGAAGACCGGCTCCGGCGCCCCCGAACCGAACGGCCCCGCCCGGTGGATGAGCCGCACCATCTCGGCGGTGGCGCCGCCGGCGCTCACCGTGCCGTCGAGGAGCAGGGCTTCCACCGCGCGGGCCTCCGCCACCGCAGCGGCCAGATCCGCCGCGAGGTGGTCGCGAAACCGCGAAAAATCCGGTCCCGGCAGGGTCGCCCCCGCCGCCATGGCGTGCCCGCCGCCTTTCAGCGCGAGGCCGGCCTCCACGGCGCTGCGCACCGCGGCGCCGATATCGGCGCCGGGGATCGAGCGGCCCGACCCGGTTGCGGTCCCGTCCGGCCGGAGCGCGAAGGCGAAGGCGGGGCGGCCGAAGCGCTCCTTCAGCCGCGCGGCGATGAGGCCGACGATGCCCGGATGCCAATCGGCGGAGGCGGTCACCAGCACCGGCCGCTCGGGGTCCAGGCTGAGCGCGTGATCCATCTCCGCCTCGGCATCGGCCACCGCCTGGGCCTCGATGGCCTGGCGCTCGCGGTTGAGCCGGTCGAGCTCGGCGGCGATGCGGGCGGCCTCGGCGCCGTCGGCGGTGTTGAGGAGGCGCGCACCCAGGGCCGCGTCGCCGATGCGGCCGCCGGCATTGATGCGCGGCCCGACGAGGTAGCCGAGATGCCAGGCCTCGGGCGGCTCGCTCAGGGAGGCGGCGTCGAACAGGGCGGCGAGCCCGAGCCGGCCCCGGGCGCGCATCACCTTGAGGCCCTGGACCACGAAGGCGCGGTTGAGGCCGTGCAGCGGCACCACGTCGGCCACGGTGGCGAGGGCCACGAGGTCGAGATCGGCGGTGAGGTCCGGCACGTCCAGGCCGCCCCGGCGCAGGGTCCGGTTCAGGGCCACCAGGGTGAGGAAGACGATGCCGGCGGCGCAGAGATGGCCGAGGCCCGACAGGTCGTCGAGGCGGTTGGGGTTCACCAGGGCGCAGGCCGGGGGCAGGATCTCGGGCGCCCCGTGATGGTCGAGCACCACCACGTCGAGGCCGAGGGCCGCCGCCGCCTCCAGGGGAGCGTGGCCGCTGGTGCCGCAATCCACCGTGACCAGCAGGGTGGCCCCGGCCTGCGCCAGGGCGGTGACGGCGCCGACATTCGGCCCGTAGCCCTCGGTAATCCGGTCGGGGATGTGGATGCGGACATCGAGGCCGAACCGGCTCAGATGGCCGGCGAGCAGGGCCGCGCTGGCCGCCCCGTCCACGTCGTAATCGCCGAAGATCGCCACGGTCTCGCGGTCGCGCACCGCCCTGGCGAGGCGCTCGGCCGCCACCTCCATGTCGAGCAGGCAGGCCGGGTCCGGCATCAGGTCGCGCAGGCGCGGGTTGAGATAGGCCTCCGATTCGCCGGGGCGGATGCCGCGCGCGGCCAGAACCCGGGCGAGCAGCTCCGGCAGGCCGTGGGCCTGCACCATGGTCGCGGCATGGGCCTGGATGGCGGAATCCGATCCCCGGTCACGCCAGGGGCGGCCGGTGACCGAGCGGGTCACGTCGAGGAAGGCGCGGGGCGGGTCGAGGGGCGATGCGGCTGACACGCGGCCGGTATAGCCCAGCGCGCGGCCCAAGTGGCCGATAAACGCAGAGGTGTCCGATAAGCCCGCAGGTGGCCGATAAACGCGGAGGTGTCCGATAAACGCCGAAGGGGCCGGCATGTGGATGCCGGCCCCTTCCCGTCCCGTCAGGAACGTGGTGGTGCGTTCAGTGGCCGAGGTTCTTGATGATGCTGTCGACCACCTTCTTGGCGTCGCCGAACAGCATCATGGTGTTGTCGCGGAAGAACACCTCGTTCTCGACGCCGGCATAGCCCGAACCCATGCCGCGCTTGATGAACAGCACGGTCTTGGCCCGCTCCACGTCGAGGATCGGCATGCCGTAGATCGGCGAGGCCTTGTCGGTCTTGGCGGCCGGGTTGGTGACGTCGTTGGCGCCGATCACGAAGGCCACGTCGGCCTGCGGGAACTCGCCGTTGATGTCC
>JAKONB010000047.1 GCA_022702195.1 Beijerinckiaceae bacterium
GCCACTACGCCACCAACGTCACCGGCATCTACGCCATCGGCGACGTCATCGCCGGGCCGATGCTGGCCCACAAGGCCGAGGACGAGGGCGTGGCGGTGGCCGAGCTGCTGGCCGGGCAGTCGGGCCACGTCAATTACGGGGTGATCCCCAACGTGGTCTACACCTATCCGGAGGTCGCCTCGGTGGGGAAGACCGAGGAGGAGCTGAAGAAGGACGGGATCGCCTACAACGCAGGCAAGTTCCCCTTCACGGCCAATGGCCGCGCCAAGGTCAACCACACCACCGACGGCTTCGTGAAGATCCTGGCCGACGCCACCACCGACCGAGTGCTCGGCGTCCACATCGTCGGGGCCGATGCCGGCAACCTGATCGCCGAGGTCGCCGTTGCGATGGAATTCGGCGCCTCCGCCGAGGATGTCGCCCGGACCTGCCACGCCCACCCGACCCTCACCGAGGCGGTGAAGGAAGCCGCCCTGGCGGTCGGCAAGCGCGCGATCCACATCTGAGCCGCACTCGTGAGGGGGGGCCTTCGCCGATACGGCGGGCCGCCCCGCTTACTGTCCCGGTCGATCCGTTCCGTCTCGTGAGGGCGCGGGTTCCCTCTCCTGGAAGGAGAGGGACAGGGGAAGTGTGTGACCTCTCCGAAGAGTCCAAGACCCTCACCCCAACGGGATAGGGTTGGGATCACGACCATGCCGGCCGGGGTGATCCGTCGGATCCCCTATCCGGCTACCCGCTCGGGCGGCACGACCCGCAGCGCGACATGCGCGCCCTGAACGTCGGGCGTCACGGTGAGCGGGCCGCCGAGCTGGCGCGCGAGGCTGTTGATGATCCGCATGCCGAGGCTGGCATGGCGCGGCGCGGCGAGGTCGAACCCCTCCGGCAGGCCCACCCCATCATCCGCCACCGTGAGGATCAAGCCGTCCTCCCCGTCCGGCTCGGCGGTGACGCGAATCTCGCCGCCCTCTGGATAGGCGTACTTGATCGCGTTGGTGACGAGCTCGTTGACGAACAGGCCGAGCGGGATCGCGAGATCGGCCGGGATGTCCATCGTCGCCGCCCGGCACAGGAGCCGATGGCGCGGGGCGCTCTCCTGGAGCTTGGCGCACAGGGCCTCGAGGAAGCCGGCGACGTCGATGGCTCCCAGGGTCGGCTGGCGCCAGAGCTGATCGTGGACCTGGGCCACCGCCTCCACCCGGGTGCGGGCATCGGCCAGGGCCTCCTTCACGTCGGCGTTGTCGGATCCCCGCGCCTGCAGGCCGAGAAACCCCGCCACCACCGCGAGGCTGTTCTTCACCCGGTGGCTCATCTCGCGCGAGAGCAGCTCCTGACGCTCCAGGGCCGCCTTGAGCCGGGCCTCGGCGCGCTGGCGCTCGATCGCGCCGCCGACCAGGTTGGCGAAGCCCTGCATGAAGGCGATGTCGGCCTCCTCGAACTGGCCCTCGCGGGTGTCGTCCACCTCCAGCACGCCGTAATTGCCGTCGCGGTTGGCGATGAGCACGTTGATGGCCCGGCGGATGCCGTGATCGGCCATCAGCTTCGGCGTCCGGAAGCGGGTCTCGGCCTGGAGATGGTTCGAGATCACCGGCCGGCCGGTCTTGAGGGCGTAGCCGGCGGGCGAGGCGAGATCGGCGCCGATGATGGCGGTGCCGACGGCCTCGGGCGCCCAGCCGATGCCGGCGCAGACCAGCAGGCAATCCTGGTGCGGCTTGTATTCCAGCGCCTTGCAGAACTCGGCCTCCATGCCTTCGGCGCAGAGTTCGGTGGCGCGCTGGAGCAGGGGCAGCAATTCCGTCGCCCGCAGGGCCTCGACGCCGAAATCGGAGAGGATCGCTTGCTGGCGCAGGCGAATCGCCAGGGCCTTGGGCGCGAGGTCGGTCATACGGGCTGGGTTCCGGATTGGACGGGCGGCGTCGGGTCCCCTTTCTGCGGTGCCGGCTCCGCCCCCGCAAGCCCGCGGCGGGTCACGACCGGGTGGTGTCCCCGGCCGCGCACCGCCGTCAGATCTCGATCTCGGTGCCGACTTCCACGAGCTGGCGCACCGGCACGCAGAAATGGGCGCCGGTGCGCTCGGCGTTGCGGAGCAGGATGGCGAACAGGCCCTCGCGCCAATCGGCCATGCCGCGCCGGTCGCTCTTGGGGATGATGGTCTCGTGGCCGATGAAGATCGTGATGTCGTCGATGACCTCCGCCGGCAGCTTGCCGGCCCGGACCGCGCATTGCAGCCCCTCGGGGATCGAGGCGTCCTCCATGAAGCCGTAGCGCAGGATCAGCCGGGTGATGTCGGGCGTGACGGGGAGGATCTCGGCGCGCTGCGCCTGGGGCACGCTCGGCTCCTCCTCGTAGCGCGCGGTCACGATCAGGATGCGCGCGTGCAGGGCGCCGGCCCGCTCGACGAAGCGCGACATGTGGAGCGGGATTCCGCTCGTCGCCGAAGACAGGAAGGCGGCGTTGCCCGGCAGCACCAGCGGCGGGTCCCGGCGCAGCTGCTCGAGGAAGTCCGGCTCGGGTTGGCGCAGGGCGACCCGCGCCTCCTCGAGGAGGCGGGTCCCCTTCAGCCAGGTGAGCATCAGGAAGGCGACGAGGCCGGCGAGGAGCAGCGGAAACCAGCCACCCTCGAACAGCTTCACGCTGTTGGCGGCCAGGAAGATCAGGTCGATGCCGAGGAAGAACCCGTTCACTGCGAAGACCGCGACCGGGTTGTAGCCCCATTTCAGCGCCACCAGGGCGGCCAGCAGGGTGGTGATCGCCATGAGGGAGGCGACGGCGATGCCGTAGGCCCCGGCCAGGGCGTCCGAGCTGCCGAACACCAGCACCGCCGCGAGGGTGGCGGCCGCCAGCAGCCAGTTCACCACCGGCACGTAGATCTGCCCGCGCTCGTGCTGGGCGGTGTGGACCACCCGCATGGGCGGCAGGAAGCCGAGCTGGATCGATTGCTGGGTCAGCGAGAAGGCGCCGGAGATGATCGCCTGCGAGGCGATGACGGTGGCCAGCGTCGCCAGCCCGATCAGCGGGTAATGCGCCCAGTCGGGCGCCAGCCGGTAGAATGGGTTCTCGATGGCGTCCGGCTCGGCCAGGAGCAGCGCCCCCTGGCCGAAATAATGGATCACCAGGGCGGGCAGCACGAGCCCGAACCACGAGATGCGGATCGGCCCGGCGCCGAAATGGCCGAGATCGGCGTACATCGCCTCGCCGCCCGTGACCGCCAGGAAGGCCGCGCCTAGCATGGCGAAGCTCACGTGCCAGCCCGCGGGCAGGAGGAATTCCACCGCCTTCATCGGGTTGGCCGCGCCGAGGATCTGCGGCGCCGGGAGGATTCCGCCCAGCCCCAGCAGGGCCAGCACGAGGAACCAGACCAGCATGACCGGGCCGAAGAGGCGGCCGATGAAGGCCACGCCCTTCTGCTGGACCAGGAACAGCCCGATCAGGATCGCGATGGTGATGGGCACGACGTAATGCGACAGGCCGGGTGCATCGACCTTGAGGCCCTCCACGGCGCTGAGCACCGAGATGGCCGGGGTGATGGCGCCGTCGCCGTACAGGAGGGCCGCGCCGACGAGGCCGACCACGAGGAGAACGGCCTGCCACGAGCCGGGCTTGGCGTGCCGGGCGCCGAGGAGCGCCAGCATCGCCACGATGCCGCCCTCGCCCCGGTTGTCGGCGCGCAGGATCAGCACCGCGTACTTGACCGAGACGATGAGGATCAGCGCCCAGAGGATGAGCGAGACGGCACCCGTGACGGCGATGGGCGCCGGGGGGGCGCCGGCGCTGGCGGCCCGCACCGCCTCCTTGAACGCGTAGAGCGGGCTGGTGCCGATATCGCCGTAGACGACGCCGAGCGCGCCGAGGAGCAGGGCCGGGCGCGCGGTGCCCCCCTGCCCCGTTCGGGTTTCCTGGTGGGACACGGACCTGTCTCCGGCGTGGCGACTCACGGCGACGCTTCGTCACCGGGCGAGGTAGGGGGGGCGCCCGGATCGTCCAGGGATGAAAGGGTACGATGCATGTCCGATCGGACAATCGTGATCGCCGTGGCCCCATGTCGGGAGGCAGATGCCCGGGGAGGACCTGCCCGGAAACGACCGGCTCGATCAGCCTGGGCTCCGCACCAGATCGGCGAGGTCCTCCGGACAGGCACCGCCACGGGCCACCACATGGACGGGCGCGCCGACATGCCGACGGATCGCCGCCGCCACGGTCTCGGGGGAGGTCGGTGCATCCGGGCTCTCGCAGACGACGAGGCCGCGCAGGGGCACGCCGTGCAGGCGCAGGGTCTCGGCCGCCGTGAGGGCGTGGCTGATGGCGCCGAGATAGGAGCCGGAGACGAGGAGCGCCGGCAGGTCGAGGGCTTTCAGCCAATCGAGGCCGGTGGCCTCCGGCGTCACCGGGCTCATCACCCCGCCGACCCCCTCGATGATCAGGCTGGCCTCGGCCGGACTCTCCGCGAGGGCGGCGCGGCACCAGGCGACGAGATCGGCCAGGGCCAGGCTCCGGCCTTCCCGGGCGGCGGCGAGGTCGGGGGCGAGCGGGGCGCGAAAGCGCCAGGGCGAGCAGGCCTCGACGCCGGCCGCGTCGCTCTCGAGGCCCTGGGCGGCGAGCAGGATCGCCGTGTCACTCTGCGCGAAGGCGGGGTCGTCGCGGGGGGGCACGCCGCTCGCCAGGGGCATCACCGTGCGGACGGCGTGCCCCTGGCGGCGCAGTGTCCGGGTCAGCGCGGCGGTGACGTAGGTCTTGCCGATCTCGGTGCCGGCGCCGACCACGAAGACGGCGCGGGGATGGCTCATACGGTTTTCGCTCGGTCGCTTCGGATGTCCGGGGCGCGACAGACTCCCTCTCCCGTTCGGGAGAGGGAACCCGCGCCAAGCTTGTCTACGCTGCGCCGGCGCCATGGGCCGAGCTTGGCATCACTTCTCGACGAAGGCCTTCTCGATGACGTAGTGGCCCGCCTCGCCGTGATTGCCCTCCTCGTAGCCGCCATCGGTGAGCAGCATGCGGGTGTCGCGGATCATGTCCGGCGAGCCGCACAGCATGAAGCGGTCGTTCTCCACCGACATGGGCGGCAGGCCGATATCGGCGAACAGTTTGCCGGAGGTCATCAGGTCGGTGATCCGGCCGCGATTGCGGAACGGCTCGCGGGTCACGGTGGGGTAGTAGATCAGGCCGGCCGAGATGACCTCGCCGAGGAACTCGTGGTTGGGCAGGTCCTGGGTGATGGTCTCGCCATAGGCGAGTTCCTGCACCTGGCGGCAGCCATGGACGAGGACGACCTTCTCGAAGCGCTCGTAGGTCTCCGGGTCCTTGATGATCGACATGAACGGGGCGAGTCCGGTCCCGGTGCCGAGCAGGTAGAGGTTCTTGCCCGGCATCAGGTTGTCGAGCACCAGGGTCCCGGTGGGCTTCTTGCCGACGATGATCGGGTCGCCGACCCTGAGATGCTGCAGCTTCGAGGTGAGCGGACCGTTGGGCACCTTGATCGAGAAGAACTCGAGCTCCTCCTCGTAATTGGCCGAGACGACGCTGTAGGCGCGCAGGAGCGGACGGCCCTCGACTTCGAGGCCCATCATCACGAACTCACCGTTGCGGAACCGGAAGGCCGGATCGCGGGTGGTGCGGAAGGAGAACAGCGTGTCCGTCCAGTGATGGACGGAGAGGACACGCTCCTCGTTGAACTTGCTCATCGGCCGAAGGTATCCCGTCAACACAATCCCATTGCGCGCTCTTTTCGCAGGTGTCGTCCTCCCGTCAAGACGAAGCGTCGCCACACGGCCGATCTGGGCGGGGGGCCGGGTTGACCGTGCTGCAGGTCTGACGGCCGACGGGGCGGCCGGCCGCCACCCCGCGCGGAGACCCGCCGGGCTCAGGCGGCCCGGACCGTCTGGAGGAAGCGCCCCACCTCCTCGCGCAGCCGCTCGGCCTGACGGGCGAGTGCGGACGACGCGTCCAGCACCTGACCGGCGCCCCTCCCCGTCTCCTGGGCCGCGCGGGACACGCCGGTGATGTTGGCGCTCACCTCGTCGGTCCCGATCGAGGCCTGCGCCACCGCGTTGACGATCTCGCGGGTGGCCGCGTTCTGCTGCGTCACCGAAGTGGCGATGGCCGTGGCGACCGCGTCGATGCCGTGGATCGTGCTGGAGATCCCGTCGATGGCGCCCGCCGCCTGCCGGGTCGAGGCCTGGATCGCGTCGATCTTGGCGGCGATCTCGGTGGTGGCCTTGGCGGTCTGGGTGGCGAGTTCCTTCACCTCCGAAGCCACGACGGCGAAGCCGCGGCCGGCATCCCCGGCCCGGGCCGCCTCGATCGTCGCGTTGAGGGCCAGCAGGTTGGTCTGGCTGGCGAGATTCGAGATCAGCTCGACGACGTCGCCGATGCTGGCGGCCACGCCGCGCAGGTCGGCCACCGCCGCGGCCGTCCGCTCCGCCTCGCGCACCGCGGCGCCCGACATCTCGGACGAACGCATGACCTGGCGCCCGATCTCCTCCACCGAGGCGCCCAGTTCCTCGGCCGAACCCGCCACGGCGGTGACGTTGGCCGAGGCCTCCTCGGCGGCCGCCATGACCGCCCCGGACTGCGCCGCGGTCTCCTCCGCCGAGGCGGTGAGCTGGGACGCCGTCGCCTGCATCTCGGTGGCCC
>JAKONB010000050.1 GCA_022702195.1 Beijerinckiaceae bacterium
CTGGCCGAATCGCTGCCCTACGTGGTCCTCGAGGCGGTCGCCGCGCAGCAGCCCCTGGTCGCGACCGATGTCGGCGGCATCCCCGAGATCTTCGGCCCGGCCGCGACGCAGCTCGTTCCGGCGCGCAACGCCCGAGCCCTGGCCGATGCCTTGGCCCGGACCCTCGACGAGGACCCGGCGGTGCAGGCCGCCCGCTGCCGGACCCTCGGGGCCTCGGTGCGGGACCGGTTCTCGCTGACCCGCATGGCAGAGGACGTGATGTCCGGCTATGCGGCCGCCCTGCGCCGGAAGGCGCAGCCGCATCGAACCGGACTCGCCGCGCAGCCGACGTGAGCCCCCGTCATCCCTGACAGGATCCGTGGACCGCGCAGGCGCGGCTTCGCGGGGTCCCTGAGCCGGGGCGTGTCCGCCCCAGAAGCACCGGAAATTCCAGATGAGTGCCTTCGACGTTCGTGACCTGCTGGAAGCCGCGGGCCGCTTCGATGCGCCGGCCGCGGGACCGGCCCCGGCCGTCCCGCCCGCCGAGGCGGTGGCGCGGCCGGCTGCGGCCTCCCTGTTCTCGCCGGTGGTGTTCGCCGGCTGCGCCCGCATGGCGGAAGGCGTGATGATCGCGGCGATCGGCGTCGCGACGGAGCGTCTTCGGAGCTCCGGCCCCGGTCCCCTCTCGCTCGGCACCCTCGCCGTCATCCTTGGCGTCGCCGCCGTCGCGATCGTCCTGTTTCAACTGGCCGGGCTGTATCGCACCCGAGCCTTTCGCAGCTTCCCGGGGTCGAGCCTGCGTCTCGTCGCCGCCTGGTCGCTGACCTTTCTCGCCGTCGCCGCCGCGATGACGTTCGCCAAGGTGGCCGACCACTATTCCCGGCTCTGGCTCGTGAGCTTCTTCGCGGCCGGCCTGACCGGCCTGTTCCTGGGCCGCGTCGCCCTGGCCCAGATCGCCGGCGCGCAGGTGCGGCGGGGCAATTTCGACCGCCGGACCGCCATCGTCGGCGGAGGTCCGGTGGCCCAGGAGCTGATCCGCTCCCTGGATGCGCAGCCCGAGAGCGGCGTGCGCATCGTCGGGGTGTTCGACGATCGCGGCGATACGCGCGCCGACAGCGTGGTGGCGGGCTACCCCAAGCTCGGCACGGTGAGCGACCTCGTCGCCTATGCCCGCACCACCCGCCTCGACCTCATCATCTTCACGATTCCGATCACGGCGGAGGACCGCATCCTCCAGATGCTCGCCAAGCTGTGGGTGCTGCCGATCGACATTCGTCTGGCCGCCCAGGCCTCGAAGCTGCGGCTGCGCCCGCGGGCCTATTCCTATATCGGGACCGTGCCGGTCCTCGACGTGTTCGACAAGCCGATGGCCGATTGGGACATCGTCGCCAAGAGCGTCTTCGACCGCATCATCGGTCTGGCCATGCTGGTGAGCCTGTCGCCGATCATGCTGGCCGTGGCGC
Source organism: Beijerinckiaceae bacterium (assembly GCA_022702195.1). Lineage (GTDB taxonomy): Bacteria > Pseudomonadota > Alphaproteobacteria > Rhizobiales > Beijerinckiaceae > Methylobacterium. The sequence continues at coordinate 1,443 of JAKONB010000050.1, forward strand.
TGGCCGTCCGCCTGACCTCGCCGGGGCCGATCCTGTTCCGCCAGAAGCGCCACGGCTTCAACAACGAGACGATCGAGGTCTACAAGTTCCGCTCCATGTACGTGGACCAATCCGATTTCTCGGCGGCCAAGCAGGTGACGCGCAACGATCCCCGGGTCACGCCGGTGGGCCGCTTCATCCGGCGCACCTCCCTCGACGAACTGCCGCAATTGTTCAACGTGCTGAAGGGTGAGCTGTCGCTGGTCGGCCCCCGTCCCCACGCCATCGAGGCGCGGACCGCCAACACCTTCTACGATCAGGTCGTCGACGGCTACTTCGCCCGCCACCGGGTCAAGCCCGGCATCACCGGCTGGGCGCAGGTGAATGGCTGGCGCGGCGAGACCGACACCACCGACAAGATCCAGCGCCGCATCGACCACGACCTGCACTACATCGAGAATTGGTCGCTGCTGTTCGACATCAGGATCCTGCTGGCCACCCCGGTCTCCCTGTTCACCACCAAGAACGCCTACTGATCCGTCGGATCGGCGCGGCATACCGGGCCGCGCTTTTGCGCTACACCGCCCGTTCGCTTCCGCCGCCCCGGCGGGGCGCTGGACCGGGCGGTGACCGTGACCTCCACGCCGATGGACGCAACCACGCAAGGCCGGCTCGCGGCCCTCCGCCGCGGCGATCTGGCGGGTGCGCGCGAATTGCGCCTGCCGGGGCTCGACAGCGTCCCGACGGACATCTGGGGTCTCGCCGACACGCTGGAGGTCCTCGATCTCAGCGGCGGCACGCTCAGCGCCCTGCCGGATGATTTCGATCGGCTCGGCAAGCTGCGGGTTCTGTTCTGCTCGGGCAATCGCTTCACGCGGCTGCCGCCGGTCCTGGGCAATTGCGCGGCCCTGAGCCAGGTCGGGTTCCGCGGCATGGACCTGCGCGAGGTGCCGGGCGAATCCCTGCCGCCCCGCCTGCGCTGGCTCACCCTTACCGACAACCGGATCGAACACCTGCCCGATGCCCTGGGCGAGCGGCCCGGCTTGCAGAAGCTGATGCTCTCCGGCAACCGGCTGCGCGCGCTGCCGGCGGGCCTGAAGGATGCGGCGCGGCTCGAACTGATCCGCCTCGCCGCCAACCGGCTCGAGGCGATCCCGGACTGGCTCGGCGAGCTTCCCAGCCTGGCCTGGGTCTCGCTGGCCGGCAATCCGTTCGAGGACGCGGCACCGGAGGCCGCGATCGAGACCGTCGCGTGGGCGGATCTCGACCTGGGTCCCCTGCTGGGCGAGGGCGCGTCGGGCCGTGTGTATCGGGCCTCCTGGCGCGGACCCGGCCCGGCCCGGCCCGTCGCCCTCAAGCTGTTCAAGGGCGCGATGACCAGCGATGGATTGCCGGAGCGCGAGATGGCGGCCTGTCTCGCCGCCGGCCTGCATCCGCATCTCACCGGGGCGATCGGCCGGCTCACCGGGCATCCCGAGGGCCTGAACGGCCTGCTGATGCCGCTCCTGCCGGCGGATTGGCGGGTCCTGGCCGGTCCCCCCAGTCTGGCGAGTTGCAGCCGCGACGTCTACGATCCGGACCTGCGGCTGCGGCCCTCGGCGGCGTGGCGGATCGCCCACGGGACGGCGCGGGCCTGCGCCCATCTCCACGCCGGCGGCCTGCTCCACGGCGATCTCTACGGCCACAACATCCTGTGGGACGGGCGGGCGGGCGAGGCCGTGCTGAGCGATTTCGGGGCGGCGTCGATCCTGCCGGAGGGCGCCATGGGCTTGGTCCTCCAGCGCATCGAGGTGCGCGCCTGGGGGCTGCTGCTCGGCGAGTTGCTCGAACGCTGTTCAGACGACGATCGCGCATCCGGGGCGCTTCACGATCTCGCGGCTTCCTGCATCCAGGCCGATCCTCAGGCCAGGCCGCTGATGGCCGAGATCCGCGCGACCCTCGACGGCCTGCGTCCCGCGGAGTCCTGACGCGAGACACCCTCGAAGGAGGGCCGCTTCCCGCTGGGGAAACGGCCCTGTCGCGGCCCGGGTGAGCGCGGTGGCGGCGCGCTACGGCAGGGCGCCGGCCTTCTCCTTGGCCTGGGTCATCGTATCCTCGCAGCCCTTCATGTCGCCGGCCTGATCCTGGGCCTTGGCCTTCTTGATCAAGCCCCGCGCCTCGGAGACGCCCCCGGCGGTGGCCGTCGCGTCCGGGTCGGTGGGCTTCACGTTGGGCGCCTTGTCGAGGGCCTTGGGGGAGTTCGACGAGGTCGGGCCGCCCGGCGGCTCCTTGCCCGTGACCGCCTCGGCCCCCGTGCTGTCGAGACGCCGCTCGATCGTGGCGATCTGCTCGGAGCAGGACGAGGCGAAGGCGGGGGCCGCGGCACCCAGCATCACGAGGGCGGCCGGAAGGACGAGACGCATGCGCATGGACGATTTCTCCTGGATCCGCGGCCGCTCCCGATGGGCGGCCCGCTTCATCGGCATCGCGGAGAGAAGCTGATGCAGGGAGGCGGAGTTCCTGGCCGCGGGGAGGAGATCGGTCTTCCGATCTGCGGCCTTACGGCGCGGAGACCGGCAGCGAGTCGGGGGCGGAACGAAAAACGGCGCGGCCCTCTCGGGCCGCGCCGCGCGTCTCACCCTGCGGGGTCGATCAGTACTTGCGGATGATCGGCTCCGGCATCGGGACCGGCTCCTCGCCGAAGGCGTAGCGGATGCCGCCATAGATCGAGAGGGGCTGAGCCAGGGTCGTGGTGCGCGGATCGTTGATGACGAAGTTTCCGGCCACGGCGCCGCGCTCGGCGAAGGTGCCGAAATTGGCGTACTTGTTGTTGGTCAGGTTGGTGATCAGACCGAACACCTGGAGGTTCTTGGTCACCTGGTAGCTGGTGTTCAGGCCGATGACGAAATAGGCCGGCAGCTTCGGGTTCAGGTTCGAATCGTCGCCCCGGTAATAGGAGGACGAGAAGGCCTGGAGGTTCATGCCGAAGCGCCAGCCCGGCAGCACCAGGTAGTCGAAGCCGACCTTGAACTGATGGTTGGGGACCAGCGGCAGCTGGTTGCCGGGCCGCACGTCGATGGCGCCGTCACCGGTGGCGCGCGGGTTGTTCGGCGAGGAGAGTTCGCCGCTGAACTGGTAGGTCGCGTCGATGAGCGCGTAGTTGGCGTAGACCGACAGATAATCGTTCGTGTACTCGGCCCCGACCTCGACGCCCTGACGCTGGGTCGCCGGAACGTTGACGTAGTAGCCGCGCGCGGCGTTGCCCGGCGTGGCGAGCTGGATGATGTCGTTGCTCAGGTCGGTGCGGAAGGCGCCGACCCGGTAGCTGACGAGGCCGCCATCATAGAAGTTCGGCAGCGCGCCGCGGAAGCCCACCTCGTAGGTGCGCCCGGTGACCTGCTTGAGCGGCGGGTCGGCGACCAGCGAGTTCGGCAGCAGGCAGGGGCGGTCGGGATTGGCGCAGGCGAGCTCCAGCGGCGTCGGGGCGCGGTTGGATTCCGAGTAGCCGCCGTAGAGCGACAGGCCCGGATTGATCCGGTAGGTCAGGCCCGCGAGCGGATTGACCTTGGTGAAGTAGTGCGTCCCGGTCACGTCCGGCGAGAAGCCGCTCAGATCCTGGGTCGAGACGCGGGCGAAGTTCAGGCGCGCCCCAGCGGTGAGGGCGAGGTCGTTGGTGAGGTCGAACGTGTCGGTGGCGTAGAGGCCCATGTAGAGGTTCGAGCCGATCACCGAACTCGGGGCGATGCCGAGCGCCGCGGCCGTGCGCAGCTGCGTGGTCCCGAGCCCCGGAATGGTGCCGTAGAACGGGTTGTTCGGATCGGTGGTCACCGCCAGATCCGGGTTGATCACCCCGAGCGTGCTCGACGACTTGAAGGCGTAATCGGCCACGTCGATGCTGCCGCCGACGAGGAACTGGTTGCCGAAGCCGCCGATCTTGTCGCGGTTGGTCGCCTGGAGCGAGCCGCCGTAGCCGGTGGCCTCGGTCCTGGTCACGTCGATCGTGCCGTAGGGGACGCGCGCGGTGAACGGGATGCGCTGGTTGTTGGCGCCCAGGATCGTGAACTGGTTGCGGAAGGCGAGGTCGGTCTGGCCGGCCGCCCGCTGGAAGCCGTCATCCTCGAAGCAGAGGAAGCCGCGGTTGCTCGAGCGCGTGCTGCACTGCTCGAAATTGCCGTCGTTGCCGTCGATATATTGCTGGCTGAAGCGCCGGAAATAGGCGTTGCCGGCCAGTTCCCAGCTCGGGCTGACATCGACGCGGCCGGTAAGCTGGATCGTGCCCATCTCGGTGGTGGAGGTCTGCGGATAGGTGAAGATCGCACGCGGGTTGTTGCGGGTGAAGTCCACCGGCGTGGCGGCCGCGGCCCCGAACAGGGTGCGGGCGCCGGCGGCGATGAGGTGGAATTCCGAATCCGGGGTCCGGTAGCCGAGATCCGCGTAGAGCCGGCCGATGGTGCTCGGGCTCTCGTAGCGCCAGCCGCGATCGTTGAGGCCGTCACCGGCGAAGTAGAAGCTCCACGGGCCGATCACCTTGCCGTATTGCAGCGAGCCGGCGATGCGCCCGTCCGAGCCGCCCAAGGCGGTGATCTCGGTGCCCTGCCAGGTGAAGCCGTTCTTCATCTGGACGTTGATCGCGCCGCCCAGGGCGTTCAAACCGAAGACCGGGTTGCCGGTGACCACGTCGATGCGGTTGATCGCCACCGGCGGGATCAGGTCGAACTGGACGGTGTCGCCGAACGCCTCGTTGATGCGCACGCCGTTCTGGTAGACGGCGAGCCCCTGCGGCACGCCCTGGACCGGCGAGACGGTGAAGCCCCGGTAGGTGATGTCGGTGCGGTTGGAATTGCCCTGCGAATCCGCGAGGTTCAGGCCCGGGGTGCGGCGGGCCAGGGTGGCGACCGCGTTGAAGGTGCCGCGATCGTAGTCGAGATCGGCCGCCGTCACGGTCTCGACCGTGCTCGGGATCTTGGAGAGCGGAATGGCGCCGCGCCCGCCCGCCGTGCTGACCGGGGTGGTCGCCACCACGTCGAGTTCGGCCAGCGTCACCGCCTGCTGGCCACCGATCGGTTGCGCCAGCACGGCGCCCGGCATCAATGCTACTGAAAGGAGCAGGCTGCTGCGCAGCGTCCGCTTCATCATCCCCAGACCCTCGATCGTCTTCGTGTCGTGCCCTGTCGCGAGGGCTTGCGACGCATCTTTGAAAGGATCCGAAGAGGGGGACAATCTTGTTCGGGCCACAATCCGGGGATTCCCGGTCCGTGGCCCTTCTATCGATCCGGACGTGTCATCACGGCAACATATTTCGTGACTGTTTTCAACGACTTAGGGACGTTTCGGCAACCGATCCGGGACAAATTGGCAATCGGTTTCCGGCCCGGACGGTCAAAGTCTCGCCTGGATTCGGCGCGCGATCTCGCCGAGGCGCTGCTCGAGCAGGGTCGGAACCTCGCAGACATAGGTCAGGGATTGGCTGCGCTCCTGGAAGATGCGCCGGTCCCAGGTGAACTTGGTGTCGAGTTCGGAGGCGTCCTTCGGGATGTCGCGGGCATCCTGGGCGCTCGGCCCGTCCTTGGTGGCGCTGATCTTGTCGGCCTCGTCGCGGATCCGCTCGGCCAGCTTGCGCTGACCCTGGGCGTAGCGGCCGATACCGGCGATGACCTTGTTGCGCTCGCCGTTGAGGATCTCGAAGACACCCGCATAGACGCGGGTCAGGCGCTTGTCCTTTTCCGGACCCGCCTTGGCGGCGAAGTCGTCGAGGAGCGGATCGACCTCGGTCAGGGCCGTGCGGCGCGAGGCGACCTTCTGCGCCAGCGCGGCCGCCTCGAAATCGTCGCCCCAGGACCCGGCCTCGGCGATGTCGGGGCCGGTCCAGACCGAGCCGGGGCTCAGGGTCGAGACCTTGCGCTGGACGCAGGGCCAGTCGGGATCGCCCTTGGGCTGGGCCAGGGCCGGAGCGGCGAGAAGCGAGAGGGCGGCGAGCGAGAGCGTGACGGAACGGATCATGTGGGGTCTCCGGCCGGACCGCCGCGCCGGGCCATGATGCCGCGGCCGGGATCGTAGGCGATGACGGCGAGGATGAAGAAGGCGAGCGTGGTGCCGACCACGACGGCGCAGGACAGCGGGTCGAACTGCCCGTAGAGGGCGAAGCGCACGAGCTGGACCGCGTGGGTGAAGGGGTTGGCCTGGCAGATGAGGTAGAGCGTCTCCGAGGATTCGCGGATGCGCCAGAGCGGGTAGAGCGCCGACGAGGCGAAGAACATCGGGAAGATCACGAAGTTCATCACGCTGGCGAAATTCTCGAGCTGCTTGACCATTGAGGACAGAAGCAGCCCGATGGCGCCGAGCATCAGGCCGGAGGCGATGAAGGCCGGCAGGGCCGCGAGGTAGCCGATGGCCGGGATGTCGAGGTCCCAGAACCAGGCGATGGCCAGGAACGCGTAGGCCTGCACCACCGACACGGTGACGCCGGCGATCAGCTTGGCGAGCAGCAGCAGCCAACGCGGATAGGGGCTGGTGAGCAGCACCTTCATCGAGCCGACCTCGCGGTCGTAGACCATCGAGAGCGAGGATTGCATGCCGTTGAACAGCTGGATCATCACCGC
>JAKONB010000077.1 GCA_022702195.1 Beijerinckiaceae bacterium
TGACGTCGATGCGGCCGAGATCCTTCGGATCGAGCCGGATCTCGAAATGATTCGTCCCGGCGAGGGAGCGCAGGCCGATGGTCATCGGCACCGCCCCCAGGGGCACGGCCGGCGCCGGGGCGGCCACCGCGGCGGACGCCGACGCGGCCGCCGGGGTATCGGCACCGGATGCCGACGGGATCGGCGCGCCGAGGGCGGCCGTGAGTGTCGGCGCGGCGGCCGAGGGGTCGGCGGACGCGGCGAACGGCTCCGCCGTCCCGGTCTGCGCCGTCTCGGCCTGCAGGGCCGGGTCCATCGCCGGCCCGGCGGCGCGCTGCGCGCCCCCGGCGGCTGCGGGCATTGCGGCGGCGATGCCCCCCGCCGGGAGCGTGGCGGCCGATCCGGCCTGACCCTGCGCCTGACCCTGCGCCTGGATCTGGACCTGACCCTGGGGGGGCGTCGCGGGCGGGGGCGTCGGGAGGCCGGCCGGGAGAAGCGGCGTGCCGGCACCGGCCGTGAGGGCCTCCTCCGGGGCGTCCGCCGCGTCGACCGTCGCCTCCGTCTCGGGATCGGCCCCCGCCTCGCGCTCGCGGACTCCGGCCGGCTCCCCGCGCGCGACCGCCTCGGCCTGCTTCGCATCCGCCGCGGCGGACGGCCCGCCCACGCCCGGAGCGGCGCCGGCCGGGGAGGCGGCCACGGAGCGGGGGGTCTGGCCACGGGCGGTGTCGGTGGCCGCCCCGGGGGCGCTCCCCCCGGCGGCGGCCGTCGGACGCTCGGCCCGGACGCGCGCCGGCCCCGTCGGCTGGCCCGCGCCCGCGTCCTCCCCGACGGCGGCGCTCTTCAGGGTCGCGCTCCGGAGCGTCGCGTGCCGGGCGGCCGTCTTCTCGGCGACCGCGCGTGTGGAAGCGGACCGCTCCGCCTGAGTCTGATCCGACCGGGCGCGGGCCACGGTCCGCTCGTCCAAGGTCCGCTCTTGTGTGTTCCGCTCTTGCCTGTTCCGCTCTTGCGTCGCGAGGGTGAACGCCTCCGAGCGGGCCGCGTTCGACCGCTGCGCGGCCGTCGGCACCAGACTGGGGCGACGGGCGGCGTAATCCGTTTCGGTCGGCGTGACGGCCATGGGCATCGATCTCCTCGGCCGGGACCGAGCAAGCGCCGCGCCAGGGCGCGCCATCACCAACACGTTGATCGGACTTGGCTTTCTCGGGAATCGGCCCGTGCCCCGCCGGGCGGGTCGGCGGAATCTGCCGCGGATGCGGCAAGAGTTGCCGGGGACCGCGGGTCGGAACGGCGAGCCCGGTCAGGCGGCGTTCCGGTCCCGGCCGGCCCCCTTCGCCTCGTAGAGCGCGCGATCCGCCCGGTCGACGATGTCGGTCAGGCCCGCATCCGCCGCATCCGCCATCGCGATGCCCATGCTCACGGTCCAGGGCGGAAGGTCCGGCGCCCGACGCAGGGCGAGGCGCAGGGTCTCGGCGAAGCGGCGGGTCCCGGTCAGGGAGGTCCGACGCAGGACGATGACGAACTCGTCGCCCCCCAACCGCGCGACGGTATCGTCCACCCGGGAGATCTGGGCGCCGGCGCAGGTCGCCAGGGCCGTGAGGATGCGATCGCCCACCACATGCCCGTACCGGTCGTTGAGGAGCTTGAAGTGATCGACGTCGATCACGATCACCCCCGTCTCGGCGGAGGGCGACCAGGCCGTGCGGGCGGCCAGGCCGGCCCGGTTCCAGCAGCCGGTGAGGGGGTCGCGCAGGGCCATGTCGCGCAGGGCCGCCTGGGCACGCTCCCCCGGCATGACCAGAAGACCGATGTTGAGGGTGGCCAGCAGCATCTGGTCCGAGAGGAGCGGCAACAGCCCCACCACGCTGAAGCCGGGCCAGCCGACGCCTTCGGAGACGATGGTCAAGGCGTAACCCGGCAGGTAGGCGAGGAGGCCGAAGCCGGCGATCCTGCGCCCACGCGACGCGTCGCCCCGCCGGTCGCGGACGAGGCGCGCGCCGATCACCGCCACGGTGACGGCGAGCCCGAATTCCCCGCCGATCCGGCCGGCGGCCTCCGCCGAGATCGCGGACCCCGGCGGGATGAGCGCGGCGGGGAGGGCGTAACCGAGTCCCACCCCCGCCGCGAGGAGGAGGAACCCGGGATGATAGGCCGGCAGCCCGTCGAACCGGCGCACCCCCATGACGATCAGGATCGTCGTGGTCGCCAGGCAGGTATGCAGAACGCCTCCCGTGAACACGTTCAGCGGAGCGATGCCGTAGGCCAGCAGCGTCACGACGTAGAGAGCCGAAGCGCCCGCCCAGTACATCCAGTGCGCATCGCCCCGCCGCCCAAGCCAAAGCGAAAGGAAGATCACCGCGAAAGCGACGCTCTGAAGCATGCTGCACAGGATGAGCGTGGCGATGTCGGGAACGATTGGCATGGCCTGGGATCAATCCGAACGTCGGACACATGAACGACTGGCCGAGAATTCTTAAGTTTGCATGCGCGGGACGGACCGGGAAGACCGGCCCCCATCCCGTCCGCCGGCCGCGACCCGGCGGCCTCGCTGGCACTCGGGGGCGAGGAAGGCTATAGACTCGCGCGCGGGACCCCGGCGGTCCGGCCGACGAAAACCCGGACGTGATGAATTCCCTCGATCTTCCCAAGGCCCCGCACGAGACGCGCGTCGTCGTCGCCATGTCCGGCGGCGTCGATTCCTCCGTGGTGGCCGGCCTCCTGAAGCGCCAGGGCTACGACGTGGTCGGCATCACGCTCCAGCTCTACGATCACGGGGCGGCCACCCACCGCAAGGGCGCCTGCTGTGCGGGGCAAGACATCCACGACGCGCGCCGGGTCGCCGAAGCCCTCGGCATCCCGCATTACGTGCTCGATTACGAGGACCGGTTCCGCGAATCGGTGATCGACCGCTTCGCCGAGAGCTACCTCGCCGGGGAGACGCCGATCCCCTGCGTCGAGTGCAACCGCTCGATCAAGTTCCGCGACCTGCTGGCCACCGCCCGCGACCTCGAGGCCGACGTGCTCGCCACCGGGCATTACGTGGCGAGCCGGCCGCTGCCCGGCGGCGGCCGCGGCCTCTACCGCGCCCTCGATCCGGCCCGCGACCAGAGCTACTTCCTCTACGCCACCACGGCGGAGCAGCTCGACTTCCTGCGTTTCCCCTTGGGCGAACTGCCGAAGGACGAGACCCGCCGCCTTGCCCGCGAACTCGGCCTC
>JAKONB010000084.1 GCA_022702195.1 Beijerinckiaceae bacterium
CCTGGCCGAAGGGCAGCAGGGTCGCGTCGTCGGCCAGCCGCCAATCCTGCAGCAGCAGAACGAGGTCCTGGTCCACGGCGGGCGGCGCCTTCTCCTCCACCACGAGGGCGCCCGCCAGCCCGCGCCCCGACGGCTCGCTCGATCCGCCCACCACCAGGGGGCGGATGAGGAACGTGCCCGCATCCGGTGGCACGAACGCATAGGTGAAGTCCGCGCCTGAGGCGATCGCCGCCTGGGTCACGCCGCCGACGCCATCCATGGCGTTCTGATTGCGCACCCCGTGCCAGTGCAGGGAGAGCGGCTTGTCGGTCTTGTTCTCTACCCGCAGCCGCACCGAATCGCCGTGCCGGACCCGGATCACCGGGGGGGTGGATGTCCCATCGAAGGACCAGACCGGGGTCTCGGCGGCGGGCTCGGGCTTGAGGCGGATCTTGCCGGGAGCGACCGGCAGGGGGCGGGCCTCCCCGGGCGTCGCCACCGGCGGCGCCGGAGCCGGGGCCGCTTCCGGTTTGGCCTTGCCCTGCGCCCCGGCCTGGCGCGGCAGCAGCGCCAGCGCCGCGGCTCCCCCCAGCAGGATGCGGCGGGAGGGCGTCGCGGCGGCGTCCGTCGCAGGCGTTCGGGCTGGCGGCATGACACCTCGGCGAGAGAGCGAAACGGGAGAAAAGACGGGTCCGCGCTTGTAGACGCCGGATTCCGGTGAGCCAACCGCGTGGGCCGGCGCAGCGATCCGGCCATTGGTGCGAGGCCAGATTTTTTTGCTGCGGGCCGTTGCGCCCGTGCTATAGGACCGCGCTCTGGCGGCAGGATGCGCGCCGGAGGTTGGCGCTTGCGGGCGTGGCGGAACTGGTAGACGCGCTGGATTTAGGTTCCAGTGTCGCAAGACGTGGGGGTTCGAGCCCCTCCGCCCGCACCAGCCCTTCGCCGTCGGGAACGGATTGGCTCACAGCGATGGCCGGCCGGCCCTGCCGTGGGAACCGGCCTTCCGGTCTGGCGCAATGTCCTGGCGTCGACCGCGCCATGCCCGTTTCCCGGGCGGTGCGGACGAAGACGAAATTTTGCGCCATCACACGGACGACAGCGGAAAGACGACCATGCAGGTGACCGAGACACTCTCCCAGGGGCTGAAGCGCGAGTTTCAGGTATCCCTTGCCGCGCATGAGCTCGAGGAGCGCCTGAACAGCGAGTTGTCGACCCTCAAGGACAAGGCGCAGATCAAGGGCTTCCGTCCCGGCAAGGTGCCGGTGGCGCATCTGCGCAAGCTCTATGGCCGCTCGGTGATGGCCGACGTGCTGCAGAACGCCGTCAACGAGGCCAACCAGAAGATCGTGGCGGAGAACAACCTCAAGCTCGCTCTGGAGCCGAAGGTCGAGTTCCCGGGCGAGCAGTCGGTGGTCGAGCGCGCCCTCGAGGCCAAGGCCGACCTCTCGTTCAATGTCGCCCTGGAAGTGCTGCCGACCTTCGCGCTCGCCGACCTCTCGGATGTCAGTCTGACGAAGTTCGTGGCCAAGCCCTCCGACGCCGAGATCGACGAGGCCATCGGCCGCATGGCCGCCTCCAACCGGGCCTTCTCGGCCCGTGATGAGGGTGCCGCCGCCGAGACCGGCGATCGCGTCACCATCGACTTCGTCGGCCGCATCGACGGCGTCGAGTTCGACGGCGGCAAGGGCGAGGGCATCGATCTTGAGCTCGGCTCGGGCCAGTTCATCCCGGGCTTCGAGGAGCAGCTCGTCGGCGCCAAGGTCGGCGAGAGCCGCGTGGTGAAGGCGACCTTCCCGGAGGCTTACGGCGCCGAGACCCTCGCCGGCAAGGATGCCGCGTTCGACGTGACCGTCACCGCCATCCAGGCGCCGGGCGAGACCGTGATCGACGACGATTTCGCCAAGAATTTCGGCATGGACTCGCTGGAGAAGCTTCGTGAGGCGGTGTCTGGCGCCATCGGCAACGATTTCGAGGGCCAGTCCCGCCGCAAGCTCAAGAAGGATCTGCTCGACGCCCTGGACGGCAAATACGCCTTCGAGCTGCCGCCCAGCCTCGTTCATCAGGAGTTCGCCGCGGTTTGGGCGCAGGTCGAGCAGGACCTGAAGACCCGCGGCAAGACCTTCGCGGACGAGGGCACCACCGAGGAGCAGGCCACCGCCGAGTACCGCAAAATCGCGGAGCGTCGCGTGCGTCTCGGCTTGGTGCTTGCGCAGGTCGGTGAGACCGCCGATATCAAGGTGAGCGACGACGAGGTGAACCAGGCCCTGATCGCCCGTGTCCGGCAATATCCCGGGCAGGAGCAGCAGGTCTGGGACTTCTACCGGAAGAACGCCCAGGCGCTCGCTGAGCTTCGCGCACCCCTGTTCGAGGAAAAGGTCGTCGACCATGTTCTTGCCCAGGTGAAACTCGTGGAAGAGCCCGTCTCGAAGGAGGCACTCTTCGCCGAGGAAGAGGACGATGTGGCGGCCTCGCGCGAGGCGTCGCAGGCGCCGTCCGGAGACGAAACGGCGTCGGCTGCGAGCGACGAGGCCCTGCCGGCCGTCGCCAAGGCCGACTGAGCCCGCGACTCCTTGTCAAAGAGGGCGGCGGGCTTCGAGATGACGTGGCGTACACCGCCGCTTTTGTTCGCTGAAACGTCCGGTCCACGCGCAGGGTGGCGCGTGGCCGGACCCCTTGAAGCCTGGGGCACTTGATGATGAGAGATCCGGTCGACTATTATAACAGCGCGCTCGTGCCGATGGTGGTCGAGCAGTCGAGCCGCGGCGAGCGCGCGTTCGACATCTATTCGCGCCTGTTGCGCGAACGCATCATCTTCCTCACCGGCCCGGTGGAGGATTACGGTGCGTCACTCATCGTCGCGCAGCTCCTGTTCCTCGAGGCCGAGAATCCTAAGAAGGAAATCTCCTTCTACATCAACTCGCCCGGCGGCGTGGTCACCTCGGGCCTCTCGATCTACGACACGATGCAGTTCATCCGCTGCCCGGTCACGACCCTCTGCGTCGGACAGGCCGCGTCGATGGGATCGCTGCTGCTCACCGCCGGCGAGCCCGGCCACCGCTTCGCCCTGCCGAATGCCCGGATCATGGTGCACCAGCCCTCCGGCGGGTTCCAGGGCCAGGCGACCGACATCCTGATTCATGCCCGCGAGATCGAGGCCCTTAAAAAACGCCTCAACGAGATCTACGTGAAGCACACGGGCCGGGACTACGACACCATCGTTCAGGCCCTGGAACGCGATAATTTCATGACGGCCGATGCTGCCAAGGAGTTCGGCCTGATCGACGAAGTGATCCAGAAGCGCCCTGAACCGGCCGCAGCCTGATCGCGGCACCGGATCCAAAGGATCCGGCGCGTCGTTTCGAGGCGGAACGCTTTCTCGGCTTCCGCCTTGATCCGGCCGCGGCAGCGTGCTTGCATCGCCAGTCTGATCGATTTTTGTCAGATGCGCGCAGGTGACTGTTTCTTTAGGCGCACGCCATTAAATTCGAAGGATGCGTGCGCGCCCGGGACCGGCGCCATGCCCGCGAACGGAGACCGATATGAGCAAGACTGGCGGCAACGACTCGAAGAGCACGCTGTACTGCTCGTTTTGCGGCAAGAGCCAGCACGAGGTCCGCAAGCTGATC
>JAKONB010000151.1 GCA_022702195.1 Beijerinckiaceae bacterium
GATCGAGATCGCCGAGCGCCTCGGGGCGGATGCCGTCTGCCACGGCGCCACCGGCAAGGGCAACGACCAGGTCCGGTTCGAACTCGGATACTACGCGCTGAAGCCCCACGTCACCGTCATCGCTCCGTGGCGCGAGTGGGACCTCAAGAGCCGCGAGCAGCTCATCGCCTTCGCCGAGCAGCACCAGATCCCGATCGCCAAGGACAAGCGCGGCGAGAGCCCGTTCTCCGTGGACGCCAACCTTCTGCACGCTTCCTCTGAGGGTAAAGTGTTGGAGGATCCTGCCGATGAGGTACCGGATTACGTCTTCTCACGCACGCTCTCGCCAGAACAGGCCCCGGACACGCCCACAATCATTACCATCCGTTTCGAGAAGGGGGATGCCGTCGCCATTGATGGCGTAGCGATGTCGCCCGCCACTGTTCTGGCTAAGCTCAATCAGCTCGGTCACGACAATGGAATTGGCCGCCTCGACCTCGTCGAGAACCGCTTCGTCGGCATGAAGAGCCGCGGCATGTATGAGACGCCCGGCGGAACGATCCTGCTGCCGGCCCACCGCGCGATCGAGTCTATCACCCTCGATCGCGGGGCAGCCCACCTCAAGGATCAGCTGATGCCGCAATATGCAGAGCTGATTTATAACGGATTCTGGTTCTCCCCGGAGCGGGAAATGCTCCAGGCACTCATCGACAAAAGCCAGGAGATGGTAACCGGCGAGGTGAGGCTGAAGCTCTACAAGGGTGGCGTTCACGTCATCGGCCGAACCAGCCCAAACTCGCTCTACGACCAGGATCTCGTCACATTCGAGGAAGGCGCCGTAGCCTACGATCATCGCGACGCGGCAGGGTTCATCAAGCTCAACGCCCTCCGGCTCCGGACCTTGGCCCAGCGCAAAAAGAAGCTCGGCGCTTAGGGCGCACCGAGCGCTCCGCCACTCTCCATACCGCTCCCGGACGCCTTCGTAAGGTGTCCGGGGCCAAAGGGGATTTGAGCGGCAACGGGTCCGGGTTATCCAACAGGTATCCAGACGGCTTCACGCTTTTCGAAGAAGCCCGGTCCGAGATCGCCGAACCGTAGGAAAATCTGCAACACTGGCTGCATCTCATGATGAATTGACGGAATATCGACGCCAATGCCGTAGGGAGTCGCCGTATCGATGGCCGGGACGTCGCGGCTCACATCCCATCGCACCTGCAGCTTAGGCACAAGGTCGAGATGATCGACTGTGACATCGAACGTAACGTGCTCGGGCGTCTCGCCCGTCGTTTCATCGCGAAAAACGTCGCCGACATCGACCGAATCGAGCTTGGCAAGTGTGTTGTGGTAGGCATACCGCCCGGGCTTTAAAACCGCACGTGTCACGAAGATGGCGAGAGCGTCGCCGAGGGCGCGATGCTCCTCTTCTGCGCCGTCATCGTCCCCCGTCACGTTGAAGATGTCGCCATCCCGATCCGTGCTTCCGTAGGGCGCATCAGGGTGCACGATAGGGGCCCCCGATCCTTCGCCGTTCCAGGCGACCACCATCCGTCGGATCAGCGCGATGCGTTCGAGGGTGAGTTCGAAATTGGCCAAATCCTGAAGGTCCCTGTCATGTCGGTCCGGATCGATGGCCCGCTCTATGGCACGACTTCGACGGACGCGACACGGCAGGGATGACCGCACGATCTATCGAAGGCATACCATCAGACCGGAAACCCCGTTCATCCGTGCCTGAATGCGCGCGGCTGCGGCCCTTACACCCCGAGACGGAAGTGCCGCGTTGCGCTGGATCGGATTCGGCAGCACGGCGGCGAGCAGGGCTGCTTCGCCTCGCGTGAGGTCGCGGGCAGCCTTCCCGAACCATCGCCGCGCAGCGGCCTCCGCACCGAAGATACCATCTCCCCACTCTGCCACATTGAGATAGATCTCCATCATGCGGCGCTTACCCCAGAGCCCATCGGCGATGAGAGCCAGGGGAATTTCCAGCGCTTTGCGGACGAAAGAGCGGCCCGGCCACAGGAACACGTTCTTCACGGTCTGCATCGGGATCGTGGAGGCGCCGCGGCTCGGACCTTCGTCGTCATCAACCACATCCCGCAAGGCACTCCAATCGACGCCGTTATGCCGACAGTAGCGCTGATCCTCGGACGCGATCACGGCTTGAACGAGATGGGTCGAGATGGCCGGCAGGGCGACGGCTTCCCGCTCGACGGATCGCAGCGTCAACCATCGCCCGAGCATCAGGGTTGAGGGCGGCGTCACCGCACTATAGACGAGCGCAAGCAGAAGAAACGAGGCGAGCACGATGATGGGCAGGAGCATGACGAGGCTGACAAGCCGCCGTGCGCGCCGGCTACCTTTGCGTTCGACCATCGGTCGCGCTGGACTTCCCTGCCCAGAGATGCGGCGCAGGGGTCGTTCTGCGCCCTCGTCCCTGTCCTGAATGCGAACCTCCTCCGCCCTCGACACACTTTGATCTCCGAAGGCCCATTCGACCATGACGTCAACGCAAGGATCACACGCTTCGGTCAAGGCGGATGCCCCAGGGGAGGCATTTTCCCACAGACTTGGTGCCGTGGCCGATACCGTCGAGGCCTATTTGACGGACCGCCTGACCGGAGAAACGCAGGCTGGCGAGATCACCCGCCCGGTGCGCCTAATGGAGGCGATGCGCCACGCTGTCCTCGGTGGCGGTAAGCGCCTGCGCCCGTTCCTCGCCATCGAGACCGCGCGGATGCTCGGCGGTTCGGAAGCCGGTGCGCTTGCGGCCGGTGCCGCGATCGAACTCGTCCATTGCTATTCGCTGGTCCACGACGACATGCCAGCCATGGACGACGATGACCTACGCCGGGGCAAACCCACGGTACACAAAGCCTATGACGAAGCGACCGCGATCCTGGTCGGCGACGCGCTCCAGACCTTGGCCTTCGAGGTCTTGGCCGATGCGGCCTGGCAGCCCGATCCGGCTATCCGTGCGGACCTCGTACTCGGCCTAGCCAAGGCTTCCGGCCTCGGCGGCATGGTTGGTGGCCAACTCCTCGACCTCGGCGCCGAAGGACGGTTCGGACCGGTCTCCCTTGACGTGGAGGATACACTCCAGCTCCAAGCGATGAAGACGGGCGCTATCCTGGCCTTCTCGGTGGAGGCCGGCGCCATCGTCGGCGGAGCGACGGCCGATCAGCGCCAGTCACTGCTGCGCTACGGTCACGCTCTTGGCCAGGCTTTCCAGATCGCGGACGATATTCTCGACCGGGAAGCGTCGCCGGAAGCGATGGGTAAGGCGACGGGCAAGGATAAGGACGCCGGCAAAGCGACTTTGGTGGACCGTCTGGGTCTTGAAGGCGCGCGGGCAGAATGCAGCCGACTGGTCGGTGTCTGCGAGGATGCCGTAGCATCCTGGGGCGACAAGGCCGAGATCCTGCGCGCAGCGGCCCGCTTCACCGTGGCCCGCAAGGTTTAGGCGGTCCCGTCCCATCGCGCTGGCGATCAACCTCAGCGTCGTCGCCGAGGTTGATCGCAGAACGCCCGCCAACGAAGAACGAGTTGCTCCATGACGACGTACAAGCTCCTCCTCCTGCCGGGCGACGGCATCGGCCCTGAGGTGATGACCCAGGTCGAGAAGGTGATCGGTGCCCTCGCGAAGGTCGGTCTCGCCACCTTCGAGACGGAGCGCGATCTCGTCGGCGGCTGCTCCATCGATGCCCATGGCGTTCCGTTGACCGACGCCAGTTTGACGCGCGCAGATGCGGCGGATGCCATCCTGCTCGGCGCGGTCGGCGGCCCGAAATGGGCCGACGTCGCTTACGAGACTCGCCCCGAGGCGGGCCTGCT
>JAKONB010000267.1 GCA_022702195.1 Beijerinckiaceae bacterium
CTGCCGCGCCTGCTGGAGCGCGCCGGCCCCTGCTCCGAGGGGGTGGGCGGCGCCATCACCGGCCTGTTCACCGTGCTGGTGGAGGGCGACGACCACAACGAGCCGGTGGCCGACGCGGTGAGGGGCATCCTCGACGGGCACATCGTCATGGAGCGCGGCATCGCCGAGCGCGGGCGCTACCCGGCCATCAACGTGCTGCGCTCGGTCTCGCGCACCATGCCGCGCGCCTGCGCGCCCGAGCACCTGCCCACCGTGCGCCGCGCCCGGCGCCTGCTCGCGACCTACGCGGACATGGAGGAGCTGATCCGGCTCGGCGCCTACCGGGCCGGCGCCTCGGCGGAGGTGGACGAGGCGGTGGCCTTGATGCCCGCAATGGAGGCTTTTCTGGGTCAAAGTAAGGAAGAAGCAACTTCGATCGGCGAGGGTTATCACCGCCTGGCAGAGATCGTGGGGCGTCCGTAGGAACCGGACGGACTCAGCCGACGTGCGGGCGCGGCGCGGGGCTTGGCCCGGCGCTGGACAAACGGGCGTTGCGTGGAGTGGACCCCTGAGATGAAATCGCGTGACACGCTGATTCGACTGCGTCGTTTCCAGGTCGACGAGAAGCGTCGCCGAGTGACGCAGATCGAGATGATGAAGGCCGATTTCACCCGGATGGCCACGGAGCTCGATCGCGAGGTCGCCCACGAGGAGAGCCGGGCCGGAATCACCGACCCGGCCCATTTCGCCTATCCGACCTATGCCCGCGCCGCGGCGACCCGGCGGGACAACATGCGCCAATCGGCGGCCGCCCTCGAGGGCCAGCTCGCCGAAGCGCAGGCCGAACTCGGCGAGGCGTTCGAGGAGTTGAAGAAGATCGAGATCCTCGAGGATCGCGAGCGCAACGCCGAGCGCGCCGCCGAGGCCGCCCGCGACCAGGCGGCGATGGACGCCATCGGCCTCACCCGCATCCGCGCCTGATCGGGCCGCGTCGGCCACCGGACCGACCGGCACGAAACCGTCATGATCGGATGACATGAGCCCCGGAGGGCCGGGCTCATGTCACCTTGCTTGCGATGCGGCGCATCGTCGTGCAGGGAGGGCCCGAACAAGGGGCGTGACCTGTCGATCATGAAGAAGATCAGCGAATTCATCTGGCCGATCATCGGGCTCTGCGCCGTGATCGGATCGGGCTACCTGCTCTATCGCGAGCTCGCCGGCATCTCGGTGGCCGAGATCAAGGGCAGTTTCGCCGCGATCCCGCTTCCGCATTTCGTCCTGGCGGCCCTCTCCACCCTCGTGGCCTACGCGGCGCTCGCCTGGTACGACCGGATCGCCCTGCTGCATCTGGGCGTGCGCCACATCTCGTGGGTCTTCGTCTCGCTCTGCTCGTTCACCACCTACGCGCTCTCGCACAATATCGGCGCGTCGGTCTTCTCGGGCGCCGTGGTGCGCTACCGAGCCTACACGGCCAAGGGCCTGTCGGCCCCCCAGGTCGCGGTCCTGGTGGCCCTGTGTTCCTTCACCTTCGGACTCGGCACCATGCTGCTCGGCGGCTTCGTGCTGGTGGCCCTGCCCGACACCCTGACGCGCCTCAGCGGCTACCTGCCCCCGGTGCTGACCAACCCGGCCACCGCCCGCATCCTCGGCGCGGCCCTGCTCGGCGTGGTCCTGCTCTACGTGATCGGCTCGCTCCTGCACCTGAAGCCGCTGACGATCCGCAAGTTCAAGCTCGAATATCCGCGCCCGCGCATCATGGTCCGGCAGATCATCGCCGCGCCGCTGGAGCTGCTGGGAGCCGCCGGCATCATCTATTTCGCCCTGCCCGAGGCCGGCAATCCGGGCTTCCTCGTGGTGCTGGCGGTGTTCCTCGCCTCGTTCTCGGCGGCCCTGGTCTCGAACGCGCCGGGCGGTCTGGGCGTCTTCGAACTGGTCTTCGTGGTCGCCATGCCGGATATCGACCGGCCGTCGATCATCGCGGCCCTGCTGGTGTTCCGGCTGTTCTATTTCTGGCTGCCGTTCCTGATCTCGGTGGTGGTGGTGCTGCTCTACGAGCGCAACCGGCTCGCCAGCGCCTTGCGCCACCAGCCCCCCGGCGCGCCGCCGCCGGAGCCGCCCCTGACGGTGCCGGGGCTCGACGCCCACGAGATCGAGCGCCGGATGGAGAAGAAGCCGGTCTGACATCCTCCCGCACGCGATGGGATCGAGGATGGAGAGCCGTAGGTCCGGGGGATCTGCGGCTCTCGCGCGTTTCGTCCGGATGCCGGTCGATCCCGTCGGACAAAGCGGAGGCCGGATCAGACCGAGCCGACCGTGCGCAGGCGCGCCCGCGGGTGGATCTCCGCCTGGCTCATCACCGGGGTCTCGCGGCGGAAGCGCTCGATGATCGAGCGCACGAACGGCCGGGCCTGGGCCGAGGTGACCAGCACCGGCATCTCGCCCATGCGGGCGGCGGTCTCGAAGCGGTCGCGCACGGTGTTGACGAAGTCCGACAGCTTGGACGGCTGCATGGCGAGGTAGCGCTCGTCGCGCTCCCCCGCGATCGATTCGAGGAAGGCCTGCTCCCAGGCCGGCGACAGGGTGATGATCGGCAGCATCCCGTCCGGCCCCTGGTACTGCGCGCAGATCTGGCGGCCGAGCCGCGCCCGCACGTGCTCGACGATGTCGCGCGGGTTCTTCACATGGCCCGCCACCTCGGCGATACCCTCGACGATGGAGCCGAGATCGCGGATCGAGACCCGCTCGGCGAGGAGGAACTGCAGCACGCGCTGGATGCCCGTGGTGCCGATCTGCGAAGGCACCACCTCCTTGAGGAGATCGGCATGGTCCTTCGAGGCCTCACGCAGGAGCTTCTGCACCTCGACGTGGCTGAGGAGCTCGGAGACGTGGGCCTTGATGATCTCGGTGAGATGCGTCGAGACCACGGTGGCGGCATCCACCACCGTGTAGCCCTTGAGCTGGGCCTGATCCCGCAGGCT
>JAKONB010000161.1 GCA_022702195.1 Beijerinckiaceae bacterium
TATCACTGGGTCTATCGCGAGAGCGTGAAGCCGCTGCTGGTGGCCGACCTGCTGATCCTCAACCGGCAGATGCCGCGTTCGCTCACCAATTGCTACGGCATGCTCGTGGAGCATCTCGACCTCATCGCCGACGCCTATGGCCGCCGTGGGGCCAGCCAGCGCCTCGCGAGCAACACCCTCGCCCGGCTCGAGGGCGAGAACATCGATCGCATCTTCCTCTCCGGCCTGCACGAATTCGTCACGGCGTTCATTGCGGAGAACAACCGTCTCGGTGCCGCGATCATCGAACAATATCTGGTGTAGCGGTTACGGCCGGGCTCGGACCCGGTTAAAGGTCGTCCCATGCGCATCCGTGTTTTCCACGAGACCCGTTATACCTATGAGCACCCGGCACGGGCGCTGATCCAGCTCCTGCGCCTGCGCCCGCGCGATCACGACGGGCAGTATGTCCGCCGCTGGCGCATCGAGCCCTCCGTGGACGGACGGATCAGCGAGCGCGAGGATGGATTCGGCAACGTCGTGCATTGGTTCACGGCGGATGAGCCGGCCGATTCCCTGACCATTCGCGTCACCGGCGAGGTCGACACCAACGAGATGCACGGGATCGTCCGGGGCACCGTCGAGCGGCTCCCGGACGTCTTCTATCTCCGCGATTCCGATCTGGCCCTGGCCAGCGAGCCGATCCAGGGCTTCGCCCATGCGGTCAGGGACTCGGGCGATCCCGCTCCGCTCGCGACGCTGCATCGCCTGCTCGCTTCCGTGCACGACAAGGTGCGGTTCGAGCCCGGCCCGACCAGCGCCAGCACGACGGCGGCCCACTCCTTCGAGCAGGAGAAGGGGGTGTGCCAGGATCTCACCCACATCTTCATCGCCGCCGCCCGCCATCTCGAGATCCCGGCGCGCTACGTGTCCGGCTATTTCCACCGCGCCGATGGCATCGTCGATCAGGAGGCGGGTCATGCCTGGGCCGAGGCCCTGGTGCCCGGGCTTGGCTGGGTCGGGTTCGATCCGGCCAACGGCATCGCCACAACCGAGGCGCATATCCGCGTCGCGATCGGCCTCGATTATCTCGGCGCTGCCCCCATCCGTGGCAGCCGGATGGGTGGCGGGACCGAGACACTCGACGTAAAGCTGCGCGTCGAGCAAGCACAGGCGGCGGTCCAAGCCTGACAGCCGGGCGTCCGGATCGGCGAAGGAAACGACACCCATGACCTACTGCGTCGGCGTCCTCGTGGAAGAGGGCCTCGTGATGATCGCCGATACTCGGACCAATGCCGGGCTCGACGACATCTCGACCTATCGCAAGCTGCACCATTTCAACGTGCCGGGCGAGCGGGTGATGCTGCTGGCCTCGGCGGGCAATCTCTCGATCACCCAGTCGGTCCTCAGCCTGCTGTCCGAGGGCGTGGAGGGGGATGCCGGCGAGCCGAAGATGAAGCTCGTCGAGGCACCGACCATGTTCCAGGCGGCGCAACTGGTTGGCCGCGCGATCCGGCGGGTGCGCGAGATCGAGAAGGCCGGCTTCGAGGCGGCCAACCTGCGCTTCTCGGTCTCGCTGCTGTTCGGCGGCCAGATCGGCAACGAGCCGATGAAGCTGTACCTGATCTATTCGGCGGGCAACTTCATCGAGTGCAGCGGCGACGCGCCCTTCCTGCAGATCGGCGAGCACAAATACGGCAAGCCGATCCTCGACCGGGCGGTGAAGTACGAGACCGATCTCTACGATGCGTTGAAGGTCGGGCTCGTGTCGATGGATTCGACGATGCGGTCGAATCTCGGCGTGGGCCTGCCCATCGACATCGCCGTGGTGCGCCGGGACGCCCTCGACCTCGAAGTGAATCACCGCATCGAGGCCGGCGAGAGCTACTTCCACGATTTGCGCGAGCGCTGGTCGGCGGCGCTCCGGGCGGCGCACCGGGCAATCCCGCGTCCGCCCTACGGGCCGGCGGCACCGAAATAGGCCGGTCCTCTCACCGGAGCAGGGCCAGAGTCGTTTGCGCCAGATGGCGGGTCAGGTCAGCCGCCCCGGTCTCGAGACTCAGGGCGGCGGCCTGCCCCGACCAGAGCGGCGAGAAATCGCCCGTTCCCCGGCGTTCGGCCTCCATCCGCAGGGGGTGCAAACCGCGTGCGGCGGTGGGAAAGGCCGGTGCGCCGGGGTCGAGGGGGCCGAGTTCGCGGATCGCACGGTTTGAGAGGCCGCGCGCGGGCTTGCCGGTCAGGACATTGGTGATTCGGGTATCCTCGTCCCGCGCGGCGCGAAGGGCCGCGCGATGCGGCTGCGCGATGCCGGATTCGGGGCACCGAAGGTAGCCGGTGCCGATCTGGACGGCGCAGGCCCCCAGCATGAAGGCGGCCGCGATCCCACGCGCATCGGCGATCCCGCCCGCGGCGATCACCGGGACATCGACGGCATCCACCACCTGCGGCACCAGCGCCATGGTGCCGACCTGGGTGCCGACATCGTCGGTGAGAAACATCCCGCGATGGCCGCCGGCCTCCGCGCCCTGGGCGATGATCGCATCGACGCCGCGTTCGGCCAGCCAACGCGCTTCCCGCACCGTCG
>JAKONB010000273.1 GCA_022702195.1 Beijerinckiaceae bacterium
AGCCTGCGGCGCGCCGAGGCCCTCGGCCATGGCGTGGTTCTGCTCGTCGGTGATGCGCCGTATTACGCGCGGTTCGGCTTCGCCCAGGATCTGGTCGATGGCCTGTTCATGCCCGGCCCGTTCGAGAGGGCGCGGTTCCTCGGCCTCGAGCTGCGCCGGGGCGCCCTTCAGGGGGCGACGGGGGTGCTGCGTGCCACCGGGGCGTGGGCCGCGGACGAATCGCTGCGCGCGGAGCCGGTACTTGCCGCCGGTACGGTGGCGCGACGACGGGTTGCCTGATCGTTCCGGGCCGCCGGGATCGGCTCAGTGCGTGTGATGCAGGGTTTGGCTGATCAGCGCGCATTGACGCCGGAAACCGGCCTCGTAGGTGCGGGTGACGATCCGCAGGACGGAGGCGGCCAGGGTGATGAAGCCCGGATCCCGGTCGATCGGCTCCTCGACGGGGGCCTGCAGGCGGGATGCGATGAGAGCGAGCATGAGGGTGGTCCTTCGGGTGACGATCGCGGGAACGCCGCGATTGTTGCAATGCAATATCTTCACGCCCTCCTAACGATGCAATGCAGCGGAGCGGGACGGCGCCCTGCATGTGCGGCATAGGCACGGCGAGGACGGGGCCGACGCGGGACGCCGTGCAGGGTCCCGCTCCGCCCGGTTGACCGGCGGAATGTGAGACGCCACTGAGCCCGTCGCTCATTCGTCACTTCCGCCGACTAAGGACATCGCCGTTTGGCGATGACGACGACGCCACTTTGAGAAGGATAGTCTCCAGCATGACCGAAGCCGCTACCTCCTGGCCGATCCACGGCCGCATCACCGGCCCCATCGTGATGATCGGCTTCGGCTCCATCGGCCGCGGCACGCTGCCCCTGATCGAGCGGCATTTCGAGTATGATCACGCCCGCTTCACGGTGGTGGAGCCGTCGGAGGCCCACAAGTCCCTGGCCGAGAAGCACGGCCTGCGCTTCGAGCAGGTGGCGCTCACCAAGGAGAACTATCGCGACGTGCTGACGCCGCTGCTCACCGAGGGCGGCGGCCAGGGCTTCTGCGTCAACGTCTCGGTCGACACCTCGTCGCGGGCGATCATGGAGCTGTGCCGCGAACTCGGCGCCTTCTACATCGACACCGTGGCCGAGCCCTGGCCGGGCTTCTACTTCGACAAGTCGAAGAGCCAGGGCGACCGCACCAACTACGCCCTGCGCCAGGAGATCCTCGACGCCCGCACCGCCAGCCCGGGCGGCACCACCGCCGTGTCGTGCTGCGGCGCCAATCCCGGCATGGTGTCGTGGTTCGTCAAGCAGGCGCTCCTCAACATCGCCGGCGATCTCGGCCTGAAGGCCGCCGAGCCGACCGACCGTGACGGCTGGGCGCGGCTGATGCGCGAAGTCGGCGTGAAGGGCATCCACATCGCCGAGCGCGACACCCAGCGCGCCAAGGACCCCAAGCCCATGGGCGTCTTCGTCAACACCTGGTCGGTGGAGGGCTTCGTCTCCGAAGGCAACCAGCCGGCCGAGCTCGGCTGGGGCACCCACGAGACCTGGCGCCCCGACAATGCCCGCGACCAGGAGAAGGGGTCGCGCTGCGCGATCTACCTGCTGCAGCCCGGCGCCGACACCCGCGTGCGCTCGTGGACGCCCACGGCCCAGGCGCAGTTCGGCTTCCTCGTCACCCATAACGAGGCGGTGTCGATCTCGGATTACTACACGGTGCTGGAAGGCGAGCGCGCCGCCTACCGCCCGACCTGCCACTACGCCTACCATCCGGCCAACGACGCGGTGCTGTCGCTGCACGAGATGTTCGGCAAGGCGGCGCAGGTGCAGCAGAAGCACCACATCCTCGACGAGAACGAGATCGTGGACGGCATCGACGAGCTCGGCGTGCTGCTCTACGGCCACGAGAAGAACGCCTACTGGTTCGGCTCGCAGCTCTCCATCGAGGAGACCCGCCGCATCGCCCCGTACCAGAACGCCACCGGCCTTCAGGTGACCTCGGCCGTGCTCGCCGGCATGGTCTGGGCGCTGGAGAACCCGGAGGCCGGCATCGTCGAGGCCGACGAGATGGATTTCCGTCGCTGCCTCGAAGTGCAGATGCCGTATCTCGGCCCCGTGGTCGGCGTTTACACCGACTGGACGCCGCTCACCGACCGTCCGGGCCTGTTCCCGGAGAACATCGACGAGAGCGATCCCTGGCAGTTCCGCAACGTGCTGGTCCAGGGCTGATCCCGCCTCAGCGGATGCGTCCCCACGGACGCATCCGCGCAAGACCGGCCTGACATGGCTTGCCCCGTTGCGGACGGGCGCGCCGATGCTACCATCGGTGCATCAGGGGGAAGGTGCGGGGAACCGGTAGATTCGGGGCCGATCGGGTCCCGGCGCGCCGTCCGCGCCGACCCCGCAGCCAGGACGTTCCGCCCGGTGCCTCATTTCGAAGATTTCTACGCCAACAAGCTGCGTGGCTCCCTCGGGGTCACCGATGCCGAATCCGTGCTCGACCTGCGCGGCACCAATCGCCCGACCGGGCAGGCCTCCTTGAGCGACATGCTGGAGCGCAGCCGCTTCGGGAAGGGCAAGACCGTGGCGATCCGCCTCGATCCGCCGCCGGAGGGCGGTGGCGAGACGTTGTTCCAGCCCATCGGCCGCCTTCTGCTCGAGGCCAAGCGCAAGGGCCTCGTCGAGCGCCTGCAAACGCTGCCGGCCGGGGACGGACTCGGTTTCTACGTGGCACTCTCCGGCAAGGCCGCGCGTTCCGTCGAGTGACCCCGTCGCCGGATTGAAACATCGTGCTCACCCTCGGACGCAACGTCATCGAACGCCTCGCCCGGTTCGGGTATGGCGCCCGTGGGATCGTCTACTGCCTCGTGGGCGGGCTCGCCCTGCTGGCGGCCGTCGGACATGGCGGGCGGACCGGCGACAGCGAGAGCGCGATCCGCTGGGTCCTGGTGGGGCCGTTCGGGCCGGTGCTCGTCGGCCTCATCGCCGTTGGTCTGGCGGGCTTCGCCCTGTGGCGGCTGGTGGAAGGGGTCACTGACGCGGACCGCCGGGGCAATTCCCTGAAAGGCATGATTGTCCGGGCAGCCCATATCGGCAGCGCGGTGATCTATACGGGCCTCGCCGTCACCGCTGGCAGCCTCGCCCTCGGCCTCGGACGCAGCGGCGGCGACGGGGCGCAGGATTGGACGGCGTGGCTCCTCGCCAAGCCGTTCGGGCTGTGGCTCGTGGGGCTGATCGGCCTCGGGGTGATGGGCGGAGGCGGCGGCTTCCTCTGGAAGGCGATCAAGGGCGACGTCACCGAGCGGCTCAAGCTCGACGAGGCGCATTGCCGCTGGGCCAAGCCCATCGGCCAGTTCGGCTACGTCTCGCGCGGGATCGCCTTCCTGATCATCGGCGGGTTCATCGTCGCGGCGGCCTGGCACCAGGCCTCCGCGGAGGTGAAGGGATTGTCCGGGGCCTTCGCGGCCCTGCGGGCGCAGCCCTATGGCTGGGTGCTGCTCGCCATCGTGGCGGCCGGCCATTTCGCCTTCGGGGCGTTCGGGCTGATCCAGGCGCGGTTCCGGCACATCGACGCCCCCGACGTGGACGAGACCGACGACGCCATCGTCAGGGCGGTGCGCTCCCTCACCTGATCGCAT